>JAITVO010000336.1 GCA_031285765.1 Cytophagaceae bacterium
GATACTTTAAATTACCTTCGTAAGGGTGGCTCCATTCTTCAACCAATGTCAAAAGAGCAGCCGTGGGCAACAATGCTGATAACCACTCCTTCTCAAGCAGATTATGCTGCCGGAAAAGAGGAGGCTGTTCCCATAATAAAGGATTATCAATCAGCCATATACTTTATGAAAATATCCGATTTGCCGGAAAGTCCGGATATAATAAGTAAACGGAATAAATATCCTAAAGTCAGCATGCTGCAAAACGTAAAAAGGGCATTTATAAGGGTACCGCACAACGCATACGGCTTAAACGGTCTGCAGTTTGCCAATCGCTACGAACTCTACAAATACATGGAACAGTTTGAAGGTGTAAACGTGCCGCTGTGGAATACTGGACACATGCACTATCATTTAGATGACAATACGTTTAAACAATACCTGAAAGAAAGAAATATGAAATGGCTGGACGGTAACGACCCGCAAGTTAGAGATTCTGTGATGCGTTTTTTGGATATGAGACTCCAAAAAGCCAGAGAAAACAGAGAAAACAGGGAAAAAAGGAACAGGGAACAGGGGCAGCTAAAAGCCCCGCGAGCAAATAATATACTCACTGTTAACATACAAAACCAGAGAGTGAATTACGACCATAGCAGGCATAAATATTACTTTCATTTCGATGTATATGCCAATGCCAATAGCAGTTCCACCTACTTAGACAATGTTGTTATGCGGCTAAACTATAATACAGCTGCATTTGGAACAAACATTAAGGCTAACAGCAAAGTAACAGTTGAACGCTCTGACGAATTTAACACTCCTACGTATGACATAAGCAATTCTTCAGTTTACGATGCAACTTACAACTCTCTGAATATTGGTATTGGCGCCAGTGCTGACAATCCGGTAAGAGTACAGCTTACCACAAATCCCGTAAAATTAATGGCAGTGAAAATAGAATTACTGAATGGTTTAACGGGAACACCTTCTGGCATAATCTTTACAGATGTTGCCTACACAGATGATTTTTCGTGGTTTGCACCGGCAAGTACCAGTTCGTGGGAAGATACCGAACAGTACGATGCTACAAATTACAATAATCCGCCCAGTTTTACAATCTATTCGGTGGCGCCAACCCTGTCGAGTTTCTCCCCGGCAACTACACGCGCAGGAGTTGACGAAACTGTTACACTTTACGGCAACAACTTTGGTACACAAAAAGGCGAATTGCTTTTTACAAAAGATGGCATTGCGCAAGGTACTGCCGATTTTTTAAAAGGGCTGGACGCAATGTACATCAACAGTTGGACAAACACCCAAATAACAGTAAAAGTTCCTTCGCATGTAAGAAAAGGCTACATAGATGAAGATGAAAACCCAACACCCGGACATGGCAGTGGCGCCGGCAGCGGCAAAATAAAAGTAAAGACAGCGCGTAACGACACGGTAATTTCGGCAGCCAGTTTAAATATCGAATATTCGATAGCAAATGCATCGAACAGCCCAATGCCTGATTTACTCCCCGTATGCAGGGTTTACCTTGCCCGCCTCACCGAGGAGTGCATCTACGATATTACTTTTACTTTGCACAGCAGTTTTGAGGGTGCAGCTAAAGCAGAAGCAAGGAGTGCAGTTGAAGCTGCACTGCAAAAATGGACAGACCTGTCCGACATAAAGGTTGGACTGGAACGAAACAGCGCGAATACCGATTATGTTTACGAAAACAGTTTTGTTGACACTAAAAATGTAATCGGTTTTGCGCAGTATGTCAATGGAAACTATTTTTCGGGAATGGCAGCCGTAACCAACCGGATTGTACAGGGAGTACCTGCGGGAGACATGTACGACTGTCCCAAATTTTGCCGCAGCACCGGCTCACACATTTATATACAGCAGAACCCCAATTTTCCGTGGGTTTATCAAACATCGGGTACCGTGAACCAGCATACCGTAAGTTTTTATAACGCAATACTGCACGAAATAGCCCATGTATTAAATGTAAATCATGTAAACAATACCAACGATTTAATGTATTACACAATCAATGTAGATAACAATTACACAGTAACAGATTTAACATCAGCATCACAACCTGCAGTGGCAGTCGCATCAACAGTTGCTGCAAGTCAATACATAAACTGGCAACATTCGCAGCTCTATCCGTTAGGTCCCTGTGACCCTGTTGGAATTTACGACAAGGTTACAATCAGGAATCCTCCGCCGGGAACATACGTCAGCGGAGTTCAGTATCCTCTGCCGGATAACACATACATTATGGAACCATGTTCCACAGCAAACTTTTTTGCCGAATTTGAATCGGGAAGTGATCCGGCTACCTATTCCACAGCATTCGACTGGCAAATTGTACTGTATCGCGCCGATGGGTCGGAATATGTGTATAAACAGCAAAACGGAGTAGCGCCAAACTGTTTTACACCCACGACCATCTATGTATCATGCTTTTGGCAGTTTGCCTCCGATGCTCTGCCTGCAGGCGAATGGCAGTACGATTCATCCGGCAATATCAGTGGAAAAGTTATGGTAACCGTACACATCAGCGACGGGGGTACAAAAACCGACAGAGCCGATATTAGCGTTGTGCCTTATAAAAACATAAACGATGTAATTTACACTTCAAATACAACAATCGATGCCTGTTCGGATATTTATCTTAATAATGTTCAAATACAGGGAACATCATCGGTAACTTTTAACATGAACGGGCACGACATAACGATTAATGAGCCATTTGAGGTGTCGTCAACGGCATCGTTTACTGTCAATCCGTGATGCTGTTTGCAGCATATCAATCTGTTTTTATTGAAAATTGTGGCAGACAGGATTTTTTTCGATATTATAAATATTAGGACACTATAAGAAGAATTGCTCTAATCACTAATATAATTTCTTTCGCTTACCATTTGCATTTTCGTTGTATATAAACTACTTTTGTCGGCTGTCGGCTGAATAAGTGTGCAATTAGTTTGTGTAGTCAGCATAACGGTAACCTCTAAAAAATAGTTTTTTTAGAGACTTGCGACTGACACAAAAGCGGAGTTTACTAAAGTAAATGAACATTTTGGCGAAAGAGCATGACGAATAAATAGCAGTTTTTAGAAGTTCTCTAACATTAATTGAACTTTTTACGACATTGCGCAACCGGAGTGAAGTACAAACTCTCAACAAAAATTAAATGGAACAGGAATTAACAGATAAAGAATATAATTGCAAAGACTGCGACAACCGTTGCGGAAAGTTGGATGTTTACGACTGGATAGGCGATTTGCCCAAAACATCGAATCAAACATTGATTGTTGAAGTACAGTTTAAAAATACGCGGAAAGGCTATTATAAAAATTCGACGCAAATAGTATTGGAAAAAGGCGATATTGTTGCGGTTGAAGCCTCGCCGGGGCACGACGTTGGCGTAGTTACGCTTGTGGGCGATTTGGTGCTTTTGCAGATGCTAAAAAACGGAATCAATCCCGATACTGTTGAACTGAAACGTATTTACCGCAAGGCGAAACCTGTTGATGTTGCAAAATGGAACGAAGCCCGTGCACTCGAAAGGCAAACAATGCTCGAATCGCGAACACTGGCGCAAAAGCTCGGATTGAACATGAAAATAGGCGATGTAGAGTATCAGGGCGACTGCACCAAAGCTATATTTTATTATATTGCCGATGAGCGGGTCGATTTCAGAGAACTGATAAAAGTACTTGCCGATAAATTCAAAGTCCGTATTGAGATGCGACAAATTGGCGCACGGCAGGAAGCCGGACGCATTGGCGGAATTGGACCTTGCGGAAGAGACCTTTGCTGCGCTTCGTGGATGACCAACTTTGTTTCGGTTACAACCAACGCCGCCCGTTATCAGGAAATATCGCTGAATCCCCAAAAACTTGCAGGGCAGTGCGGGAAACTGAAATGCTGCCTCAACTACGAGTTAGACGTGTATATGGATGCAATAAGCGATTTCCCCAACACATCCATTCCGCTCGTAGCCGAAGAGGGAAATTATCAGCATATTAAAACCGATGTTTTTAAGCGTTTGATGTGGTATGGAATGAACAGGGACACTACAGGTGTAATGCTGACCGTTGACAAAGTAAAGGAAATCATTGAACTGAACAAAAAAGGCAAAAAGATAGGTAATCTTGGTGGCGAAAGCGTCGTTATTCGCGAAACAAACGAAATTGTTTATCAAAACATAGTGGGGCAGGAAAGCATCACCCGCTTCGACGATAAAAACAAACGGAAAAGAACACGAGGCGGAAAAAAGCATCGTGCAAAACAGAATAGACAAAACAATGAAAGCAGCAACGATAAGCAGTAAAGGCTGTGTGCTGGTAATATTATTGCTTGCCGTTTTTGTCTGCTCGTGCAACAGCCATGTTTTGTACGAAAAAGAGAAGACGTTCGATGCGGGCTGGAAGATGGATTCGGCGGCTGTTTTCGATGTTGCGGTTGGCGACACTTCGCGCATTATGGATTTCATACTCACCTTTTCGCACACCGATGATTATCCGTGCTGCAATCTGTGGCTCTTTGCATCGGTCGAAAACCTCGAAAGCAACAGGATTGAAACCGACACCATCGAACTTTACATGGCAGATTACGACGGCAGATGGTTCGGAAAAAAAAGCGGCGACGTATTTAATGTTTCCACCTATTACCGCCATCATGTTAAGATGGCAGAAACGGGAAACTATCGCTTCAGCTTCAGGCAGGGAATGAGGTTCGACAACCTTCAGAGCATAAAAGTAATAACCCTTACAATTACGAATTAAAAATTACGAACAGGATAATTTTCAACTTTCAACTAAAACGATGAATAAGCTGCAAAAGTTTGACGAAATGGCTGGTTTTCCGCACGTAATTCAGGCAGAGTTTAGCGAAGTGTTTCGCAAAGATTATCACTGGAAATCGAAATGGAACGAAATGTTTTTTATGAATAATCATCCCATCGTACTCGAACTTGGATGTGGAAAGGGCGAATACACAGTTGAGCTGGCGCGACGATTTCCTGACAAAAATTTTATAGGAATCGATATCAAGGGAGCTCGGATGCATCTGGGCGCTTCGCAGTCGCTCAACGAAAATCTGAAAAACGTTGCATTTATCCGCACACGAATCGAAATGGTTGATTCATTTTTTGGGGAAGGCGAGATTGACGAAATTTGGCTTACCTTTCCCGACCCGCAGATGAGTAAAACCCGAAAGCGGCTCACTTCAACAAACTTCCTGAACCGATACAGCAAGTTTTTGAAGACAGCGGGCGCCATTCATCTTAAAACCGACAGCAATTTTCAATATACCTACACCACAGCGCTTGTTCGTGAAAATAATTTTAAAATTGTAGAGGAATACACCGACCTCTATCGCCAAAATCCCGACAACGAACTGTTAAGCATCAAAACTTACTACGAAAATCGCTTTCTCGAACACAATATTCCTATTAAATACCTCCAGTTTATTCCCGATTTTTCGACGCCGCTGCGCGAACCATGCGTCGAAATACCACACGACGCCTATCACAATGCAGGCAGAGGTGTGAAACCATACCACAAATTGGTTTGATGAAAAACGAAATCTACATCGAAGCAAAAAAGGATTTTTTTGAGCAGGTATATGCCGTAGTGCGCCTCGTACCCTTTGGAAGAGTTACATCGTACGGCGCCATTGCTGCCTTTATCGGCTTGCCGCAATGGGCGCGAATGGTAGGATGGGCATTAAACAAAGCGGGCTCTCAAACCGAATTTGTTCCCGCACACCGCGTAGTAAACCGCACTGGAACGCTTACCGGACAACATTCGTTCTCCGGCAAAACCACCATGAAAGAACTGCTCAAAAACGAAGGCATCGTAATTGAAGACGATAAAATTGCTGCTTTCGATAAGGTATTTTGGAATCCAATTACGGATTTGAGTGAAACCGACACCTCATTTGAGGCTGTTTGTATGCGATAAAATAGACCTCTTCGGAAAATGTACAAAGGTTATCCATCGAGTTAATTTTAGCTAAAGCCAACGATTGAAAGATGTGTAATGAAAACCCATTGTTCAATGCGCCACAACTCTTGCATACGGCACAATATCCTGACCCACAAAATCGCCCTTCATGTATTTAAAATATCCGGCAATAGCTACCATTGCTGCATTGTCGGTTGAGTACGACAGCTTGGGAAAAAATGTTCGGAAACCATGCTTTACCGATTCGGCAGTAAGCCGCTCGCGCAAACCCGAATTTGCCGATACGCCACCCGAAACTGCTACTTTTTTGATACCGGTTTGTTTAATAGCTTTCAACAGCTTGCTGGCTAAAATATCATTGATAGTGAATTGAAGCGAAGCACACAAATCATCCATATTCTCCTGAATAAAATTGCTGTTTGCCTTTTGCTGTTTGTTAATATAATAAAGGAACGAAGTTTTCAATCCGCTGAAACTGTAATCAAGTCCTGCAATACACGGCTTGCTGAATTTGAAAGCGTATGGATTGCCTTTTTGCGCGTATTTATCCACAATAGGACCGCCCGGGTAGGGAAGACCCATTATTTTTGCACATTTGTCAAATGCTTCGCCAGCCGCATCGTCAATGGTTTGACCGATAATTTTCATATCCGAATAATCGCGAACAATTATTATCTGGCTGTTGCCGCCCGATACCAGCAGACAGAGAAACGGAAAGGAGGGGAAGTGCCGTTCGCTGTCATCTTTTTCGCGGATAAAGTGAGCGAGAACGTGCGCCTGCAAATGGTCAACTTCTATTAATGGAATATTAAGGGCAAGAGCAAAGCCTTTGGCAAACGATGTGCCCACCAGCAGAGAACCCATCAGCCCGGGTCCGCGCGTAAACGCAATGGCGCTGATTTCGTTGGCTTTTATGTCCGCATCTTTTAAAGCCATATCCACAACGGGAATAATGTTTTGCTGGTGTGCGCGCGAAGCCAATTCGGGAACAACACCTCCGTAAGCTTCGTGCACTTTTTGTCCGGCAATAACATTCGAAAGAATGGTGCTGTTTTTGATAACGGCAGCCGAAGTATCGTCGCACGACGATTCGATGCCTAAAATAATGGGTTCAACAGGAGCGATATGTTCCAAATCACGAATTTTATCATTCATAGATATGTCGCAAAAATTAGTTTATATTAAAGTCATCTTGACTTTTCATCACTGGCAAAAAATGATGGAGTATTATATTTATAGCTGTAAATCAATAATATATATAATGCTCCCTGTACATAACGTACCAAACAAAGATACGATAAAATGAGATATTGCTTCAGTCTTGTTTTGCAAAAAAACATGTATGGTTTCACTCAAAAACATACAAAGAAAACTATTCTCTTTGTCAAAATATTGATTACAAATATTTTTTAGTTTTTTAGATGCATAACTCATGTTACGTAAGTACGAATTTACACATCGTTATTACTGTAAAAAAGGTCCGCAGGGACGACATTTTTATTAAGCGTTTCGGGGAAAGCTGAATTGAAAATAGGCGGAGCCGAAACCGACTGCTGATTCGCATAAAGTAGTAAAAAATAACCTGATTAAGTGAGAACTAAAATAAGGTTCACAGGCATTTTTTTGCAGATGCAAATAACGCAACAAACAAAATTGCCATAACCACCGTTCACTTATCTCCATTACCAGCTTCCTCCCGCGCCGCCGCCGCCAAAACTGCCACCGCCAAATCCGCCCGAACCCGACGAGAAATTTCCCCAACCTCCATTGTGCTTGCGCGATTCGGAGCCAAGCATCGACATTAGTACCCAAAACGGAATGTCGTGTCCGAGCGATGACTTGCTAATTTTGCCAGCCTTGTTGCCCACCGAAACTATTACTATGATAATGATGAAAAATAACACTCCTATTAAAGGAATCCAGTCTGCGGAGTTTTTTTCAAGATAAGCGTCGGCAGTGTATTCGCCTCGCGTAAGCTCCATCAGTACATTGGCGCCTGCCTGTATGCCGCCGTAATAATCGTTTTTGCGGAAGAGAGGAATCATTTCGTTATCTACAATGCGGCGGGCAACGGCATCGGGAACAGCGCCTTCTAATCCGTAACCTGTTGCAATAAAGGCTTTGCCCTTTTGGTTGCCTACTTTGGGCTTTACGAGGATAAGGATGCCGTTGTTTTTTCCTTTTGTGCCGATTCCCCACGCTTCGGCTAAACGAAAAGCGTAGTCGGATGCGGCGTATCCCGACAGGTCGCTGACCATAACCACCGCGATTTGCGTACTAGTTTCGTTAGCGAACTGCACAAGGTGGTTTTCCAAATCATTGACTGAAGTCAATGGAAGCGTTTCCGTAAAGTCATTGACCAGTCGCGGCGGTGTTGTCGGTGCTGGAAACTGCGCACGGGCAGCCATCTGCGAAAGCAAAAACAAAAGCGTTGCAGTGATAATTTTATTTACCAAAAGATATTTCATCGGGCAATTCGTTTTTATCGTTGTTGCTGTACGGAAAGTGGGTTTTCAGCTGTTCGCCCGCCATCAGGATGCCTTTTTCGAGACCGCCGTCGAAGTCGCCTTTTTTGAAGAACTCAGTCATGGTTTCTTTTATGTTTTCCCAAAAGTCGGGGGCGACAACTGTATTGACGCCGCTGTCGCCAAGTATGGCGAATTGGCGATTTTTGATGGCTACATAAAACAGTACGCCGTTTCGTTGCGCCGTTTTGTGCATTTCAAGCGTTTCGAACAGATAGGTGGCGCGGTCAAGCACCTCTTCTTTGCAGATGCTTTCGATGTGGACGCGGATTTCGCCCGATGTGCTGCATTCAGCCTGATGGATTGCCGATACGATTCGTTCTCGCTCTGATTTGTTCAGTAAATTAATCATCGCAGTCAGAATTGTACTTCGGGAACCTTTTGCGCAGCTTCGTCGGCTTCGAAATAGGGCTTCCGCTCGAAGGAAAATATCATTGCAATAAGATTTCGCGGAAACTTCGAGATAACAGTATTATAGCTTCGCGTGGCTTCGTTAAATTTGTTCCGCTCAACGGAAATGCGGTTTTCGGTTCCTTCGAGCTGCGCCTGAAGGTCGAGGAAATTCTGATTGGCTTTGAGGTCGGGATAACTTTCCACAACTACCATCAGCCGCGACAACGCCGACGAAAGTCCCTCCTGTGCCTGCTGAAACTGCTTGAGCGTTTGCTCGTTTATTTCGTCCACTGAAAGATTAACGTCTGTAGCCTTGCTTCGCGCTTCCACAACGCTTTCGAGCGTTTCCTGCTCGTGCATGGCATAACCCTTAACGGTGCTTACCAAGTTGGGAATAAGGTCGGCGCGACGCTGATGCACGTTTTCGACCTGCGCCCACTGCGCGTCCACACTTTCGCGAAGTTCTACCATTTTGTTGTAACCGCAGCTTGTCATTAATGGAATGATTAACGCTGCAAGAATTAACTGTCTGTACTTTTTCATTGTGATATTTGATAAAAAACTTTGATACGATTAAGTTCAAAGTAGGATACGGAACCTGAAACATATAATTTGACGGCGCAAATTTAACGCTATTTTCAGATGAAAAATAACGAGAATTGGCAAACAAAACTAAATAAAGTTAAAGCCTGATTTGATATTTCTCTGTTAAAAAAACAGTTTTGACTTTTGCCTTAAGTTTCTATCAAAATATTGAGGTATCATATTTCAAAGTTGCAATTTCAATGTCCGATGTTGAATCCATTTGATAGCAGTGCAGTTCCGAATTTGCTTGAAAATACAATAATCATATTTTGATAATGGTTTGGCATCAAGAAAACCTCAAAGGCGACAAAATTTCACACAAAGTCTTGTGCCTTTTGTGTAAGAAACTGAGAAGGGAGAGTTTTTTCTTTCTCAACTCTTTTGTATTGTTCTTTCTGAATTGAAATTATATTTGAATAATCACATTTATGGGTTAAGAATTTAAACACACACTACAAAAACAGAATTATAATATTATTTTTGCGTGCGAAAATCGCCGACGTTACTTTCACGTGTCAGTACTGGAAAATAGAATTAAAAACATACATTATTTTTATGTCAAAAGAAAGTACCATACCTTGGTATTACTGGATTTACCAGCCTTATAAATGGCTCGTTTTTTTGCCGCTGTTTGTGGTTATCACTATTGCATGCGCTGTGATTGCAGTTATTTTTTCGATTGTAATATCGGCGAAAGCAGGGAGCTGGTGGGGCATGTTTTGGGGACGGGTAATTTGTTACATCACGCCGCTGCGAATCTCTGTAGAGGGCAAGGAGAATATCGAAAAAGGAAAATCGTATGTAATTGCAGCCAATCATCAAACTGTTTGGGATATATTTTTGCTGTACGGCTTTTTGCCTGTTGATTTCAAATGGGTAATGAAGCGGGAGTTGCGTAAGATTCCCTTTGTAGGCTATGCGTGCCTGAAAATGGGACATGTTTTTATTAACCGGACATCTGCAAAAGCAGCCCTCCATTCGCTCGACGAAGCTAAACGGAAACTTGTAAACGGCACGTCAATACTTATTTTTCCTGAAGGCACGCGAAGCGGACAAAAAGAGATGCGTCCCTTTAAGAGAGGGGCTTTTAAGATGGCTGCCGATTTAGGTTTGGATATTTTACCGGTAACAGTTATCAACAGCTATAAAATATTTTGTCCGGGCTTTTTTAATTTATTGCCGGCACGAAGCGGGTTAAAGATACATCATCCCATCAGTATTAATGAATGTGATGGCGACATAGAGCAATTGAAAGCGCTGACAAGGAAAGCGTTGGAAAACTACACCTCCCCCAGCCCTATCCAAAGAAAGGGGAATAGAGCGCAAAAATGTGAATAGGGGAAAGGATTTAGGTTTTAATTTATTAACACATGAAATATATCATTATTTTAACAGGAGTGTTCCTCTGTTTTGGAAACATCATTGTGGGGCAGGACAAACTGACTACAAAAAGTAGAGCTGCTACCAAACTGTACGAGCAGGCTGGAGAAAAGTACGGGCGGATGGAATATAACAATGCTGTGCGTTTGTTACAGCTGGCTATAGAAAAAGACGACAGGTTTATTGAAGCCTATCTGCTTTTAGGCGACATCTACGATAAACAACGGGAGTATCACAAAGAAATGGAAGTGCTGCAAAAGGCGGTTACAATTGATTCGACCTTTTTTAAGATGACGCATTTCAATATCGGAGTTGCCGCCTATAATGCGGGTGCGTATGCCGACGCTGTGAGTTGGCTTATGCGATACAAGACAAACAACCCCGACGTGCGGGCGATTGAAAGAGTTGATGGATGGCTCGTAAAAGCGCAGCTGGCAAAGGAGTCGGTCGAAAATGCCTATGAAATTAATCTGGTATCGGCTGGCGACGGCATCAACAGCGAGTTCGACGAATACTGGCCCAGTATTACCGCCGACGAACAAACAATGGTTGTTACGGTGCTGCTGCCGCGCAACATGGAGCTTTTCAGAGAACGTGAACTGCCCAAATCGTCGATGTATTTTCAGGAAGACTTTTTTGTTTCGGAACGCAGCGACGAGAGCGTGTGGCAAAACCGTTTCCCGCTGGAGGGACAAATCAACACACAGACAAACGAAGGCGCTCAATCGCTGTCAGCTGACGGAAATGTGATGTTTTTTACCGCCTGCGGACGCGACGACACAAAAGGCAGCTGCGATATTTATTTCAGCTACAAAACCGAAAGCGGCTGGAGTGTGCCCAAAAACGTAGGTGCGCCGGTTAATTCACCCTATTGGGAAAGTCAGCCGTGCTTTGCAGCCGACGGACAAACGTTACTCTTTGTTAGCAATCGCCCCGGCGGAAGTGGCGGCAAGGACATGTGGCAGGCAACCATTCAGGGATACCTTGCCGACGGTACGCCCTATTTTGGCGACTTAAATAATCTTGGTTCCACTGTTAATACGCCGGGCGACGAAAACTCACCTTTTCTGCATCACGACAACGAAACGCTCTATTTTTCGTCTGACGGTTTGCCCGGAATGGGGAGTGTAGATATTTTCATGAGCCGCAGAGGTGGTGATGGCAGTTGGGGACTGCCGGTCAATCTTGGTTATCCCATCAATACGGAGGGCGAGGAAATAGGACTCACCATTAATGCACGCGGAAACAGGGCGTACTTTTCGGCTGACAACCGCGAAGGCAAACGGAAAGGAAAGGATATTTATTATTTCAACCTGCCAACTGTTTTGCAGCCCAAACCGGCTCTTTATGTGAAAGGGCGGGTGTTCGACGCTGAAACCCAAAAGAGTTTGCCTGCCGATTTTCAGTTGCAGGATATTTCGACGGGCAAATTGGTGGTAACCTCGCGTGGAAACAGCTTTTCAGGCGAATTTCTTGTTTCGCTTCCCGTTGGCAGAAAATATGCTTTCAGAGCCGAATATCCGGGCTACATGTTTTATTCGGGGCACTTTGACGTGGACATGTCGCACCCGCTCGATAAACCTTACCGCCTCGATATTGGGTTGAATCCGATAAAAGCCGGCGTAACCATTACGCTGGAGAATATATTCTTCGAAACCAATTCATACGAGTTGCTTGAGCCTTCAAAGGTGGAGCTAAACGTGCTGGTAAAGTTCATGCAGGACAATGCCAGCGTAAAGTTGCTCATTGGCGGACATACCGACAATGTTGGCTCCGCCGCGTACAATCAAAAACTGTCGGAGAGCAGAGCCGAATCGGTTTACAAATATCTTGTATCGAACAATATTGCAACAGACCGACTGCAATTCAAAGGCTTTGGTATGAACAAACCAGTAGAATCGAACGATACCGACGAAGGACGCGCAAAAAACAGACGAACAGAAATTACGATACTGTAAGAGGTGGGACGACAGGACTAATTTCTCAGTGTCGGCTCTGCGTGGCTATTTTACTCTAATATTTTTGAACAGCACCTCATCATCCTCTCTATCCATATTATGCACCATTGTCAATAGCATGATTTGATTATAGCAATTGTGTATGGTCGCAATTTTTAGTTATGTGCACACACAATTTGCACATAAAGTATAGAGATTATATGAAAATAAAAGTGGATATGAAAAATATTTTATAACATTACTGAAATACATTATTTTTATTAATGAATAAAAGCAGGAGAAATGATAAACTACTGACTGAATTGAAAATCGGCGGAACCAAAATTAAGCCATTTCAAGGCTACTCCAAATAATTACAGCCTAACATGAGTTAGTAAGTTTTTAATAATACTTCGCAAGTTTACACAATCGCTTTACAAGTTTGCGGAAACGCTCCGCGAGTTTACCTAAACGCTTTCTGAGTTTACCTAAACGCTTTCTGAGTTTACCTAAACGCTCCGCGAGTTTACCTAAACGCTCCGCGAGTTTACCTAAACGCTCCGCGAGTTTACCTAAACGCTCCGCGAGTTTAGCTAAACGCTTTGTGAGTTTACCTAAACGCTCCGCGAGTTTACCTAAACGCTCCGCGAGTTTACCTAAACGCTCCGCGAGTTTACCTAAACGCTCCGCGAGTTTACCTAAACGCTCCGCGAGTTTACCTAAACGCTTTGTGAATTTACCTAAACGCTTTGTGAGTTTACCTAAACGCTTTGTGAGTTTACCTAAACGCTTTGTGAGTTTGCAGAAATGCTTTGTAAATTTATGATAATTAAAGAATGTGTTACTTGCTTTTCAACTTCAGTTCACATATTACACAGATTTTCATAGATAAGCGAAAATAATATGTGTTAATTTGTGCAATCTGTGGATAATACATAGCGAAGTTTACATGAGTGCTATCTATATATAGCATAAACGCTGAACACAATTATCAACTTATGTTACGCATTGACTTGAATTGAAAATCGGCGGAACCAAAATTAAGCCATTTCAAGACTGCCTAAAAATACGCATCGTATAGTTAGTATAACAGTGTAATGTAAAATACGTCGTTAATTTTAGTTGTTTACTTAATCTTATGTACAATGCACTAATGTTCCTGTCAAGGCATTGAATATATCCTAAATAAAATTACTATAAAATCTTTTTATTTAATTTCGTATCAAGTTGTTTGTACTTTGCATTTGCTTTGTTATCTTTGCAGCCGAATTTTTTTGTTGAAATGACTATTTTAATAAACAGAAGTTGATGAATATCATTAGGGAAGACATTGATGAATTACATTCAGTAATTAAACTGAATGTAGAAAAGAGCGACTACGAACAGCGCGTTAATGACGCTCTTAATGCGTACAAGAGAAAAGCAAATGTACCGGGCTTTCGCCCCGGAAAAGTTCCTTTCGGAATTGTGAAACGTATGTACGGTGGCTCTGTTACGTTCGACGAAATTAACAAACTCGTTTCCGAAAACATAACAAAATACATTTCCGAAAACAATCTTGTTCTTTTAGGAGAGCCACTTCCCAACGAAGCTCAAAATACAATTGACCTGAATGATGATGGCGATTTTGTATTTGCTTTCGACATTGCTTTGAGTCCCGAATTTGAAGTAAACTTGGCAAAGCAAGGCAAAATACCTTTTTATAAAATCATCCTGACCGATGATATGATAAATGAAGAGGTGAAAAATCTTACTGCTCATTTTGGAAAGCACGAACAATCCTCAAAAGCAGGCGAAGCATCTGTTGTAAAGGGAAGTTTTATTCAAGTGGACGAAGCCGGTAATGATATGGAAACCGGAATTACAGTTGAAGATACGATGTTTTCGATGTCAGTTGTTAAAGATGCTGAAATAAAAGCGCAGTTGCTGGACAAAGCGGTTGGCGAAAGCGTCATTTTCGACGTAAAGAAAGCTTTTCCTAACGATACCGAGATTTCTTATCTTCTGAAAATTACTCGCGAAGAAGCCGAATCCGTAACTGGACAGTTCAAGTTTACAATTAGTGAAATTATTGATTTCAAAGAAGCCGAATTGAATCAGGAACTGTTTGACAAACTTTTTGGCGCAGGAAATATCTCTTCGCAGGAAGAGATGATAGCCAAAGTGAAAAAGAATCTTGAGAAAAGTTTACTGATAGAATCGGATATTCGCTTTACGACAGACATGCGTAATGCAATTACTTTGAATATTGACATGCGCTTACCTGAAGACTTCCTTAAACGCTGGATTTTGTACTCGAATAAAGAGAATGAAAATATTACAGAAGAAAGCGTAGAAAGCGAATTCCCGCGTCATATCGAAGATTTAAAATGGCAACTTATCAAGAATAAAATTGCAACAACTTACAATTTGAAAGTTGGACCGGACGATATGTTTGCAAATGCAAAAAAAGCAGCCAAACTGCAATTTTTACAATATGGATTAAATAACATTTCCGACGAACATATTGAAGGTTATGCAGCTGACATATTAAAAAATCAGCAAAATAATAAACGTTTTTTCGAAGGTGCATTAGAGGACAAAGTAATGGAATACGTTAAAAGTGCTGTTGAACTCGACGAAAAAGAGATTAGTCGTGAAGATTTCTATAAACTGTACTATATAAATTAATCCCCCCATATTCGCCAACTAGTGATGCCGGCTTGTTGAATTACCACATCATCGACGGCCAATTGAACGGATGCAGTTAATAATCAAAAAAAACGATACAATGATAGACCCTAAAGATTTCAGAAAATATGCCACCAAACATGCTGGCATCAACAGTCTTGTTTACGACAAGTATGCTGCTATATCGGCAAGTTATATTTCGCCCACTATTATTGAGGAACGGCAGTTGAACGTTGCGAGCATGGACGTTTTTTCGCGTTTAATGATGGACCGCATCATATTTCTTGGAACTCCTATCGACGACTATGTAGCCAACATTATTCAGGCTCAGCTCCTGTACCTCGAACAGGCGGATGCGTCGAAAGATATTTCAATTTACTTCAACAGTCCCGGCGGCGAAGTCTATTCTGGCTTGGGAATTTACGATACTATGCAGTTCATCACCTCCGACGTTGCAACAATATGCACAGGAATGGCTGCTTCGATGGCTGCCGTTTTGCTTACCGCCGGAACCAAAGGTAAACGTTCGGCGCTGAAACATTCGCGAATCATGATTCATCAGCCCAGCGGAGGCGCTCATGGACAGTCAAAAGACATGGAAATCACTGTTCGCGAAATGATAAAAGTCCGTCAGGAGCTTTATACAATTATTGCCGAACATTCGGGACAACCACTCGATAAGGTTGAACAAGATTCTGACCGCGATTACTGGATGTCGTCCATCGAAGCCCAAGAGTACGGGCTTATTGACGAAGTATTGCTAAGAACAAAGAAATAAATACATATTTGCATGAGGAGGTTTTTTTCAGAAAATATTTTTGAACGCAGATAACACATATTTTCGCGGATTATTACATGAATGATGCATATACGAACTTGGGGTCTTTGTGTTATCTGCGAAAATTCGCGTTCTTTCTGAACAACTTCTTTTTTGTCAAATAAAATTCATATACTATTATTATATTATGGATAAATGTTCATTTTGCGGACGCCCCCGTAAAGAAACCAACATGCTGATAGCCGGTATTTCAGGTTTTATTTGCGACAGTTGCGCAGAACAGGCTTATGCCATCGTAGAAGAAGAATTTAAAAAGAACAGCAACTTCGACATGGGACAGGTAAAACTGTTGAAACCCATTGAAATAAAAACGTTTCTTGACCAATATGTAATCGGGCAGGATGAAGCCAAAAAATATTTATCCGTAGCCGTTTACAATCATTACAAAAGATTGAAACAAACGATAGCTACCGACGAGGTCGAAATAGAAAAGTCGAACATCATACTTGTGGGCGAAACCGGAACGGGAAAAACGCTACTTGCCCGCACCATTGCACGAATGCTTCACGTGCCGTTTACAATAGTTGACGCCACTGTATTGACTGAAGCAGGTTATGTGGGTGAAGACATCGAAAGCATCCTTACACGACTGCTTCAGGCTGCCGATTACAACGTTGAAGCCGCCGAAAAAGGCATTGTTTTTATTGATGAAATAGACAAAATTGCCCGCAAAAGCGATAATCCGTCGATAACCCGCGACGTATCGGGCGAAGGCGTTCAGCAGGGATTGCTCAAGTTGCTCGAAGGCGCCGTTGTAAACGTTCCGCCGCAGGGCGGACGCAAGCATCCCGAACAAAAAATGATTCCGGTAAACACCAAAAACATTCTTTTTATTTGCGGAGGCGCTTTCGACGGCATTCAGAAGAAGATTGCTCAGCGCCTGAACACCGGTGTAGTGGGTTACAACGCAAGCATATCGAAAGAAAAAATAGACAAAGACAACCTGCTTCAGTACATTGCGCCGCAGGATTTAAAAGCGTTCGGACTGATTCCCGAAATCATCGGGCGTTTGCCAATACTTACCTATTTAAGTCCGCTGGATAAAAATGCGTTACGCCGAGTACTCACCGAGCCTAAAAACTCTATTATCAAACAGTATGTAAAACTGTTTGCGATGGATAAAATCACCCTGAGTTTTGACGAGGAGGTGCTTGATTACATTGTGGACAAAGCCATTGAATTTAAACTTGGCGCACGCGGACTGCGCTCCATTTGCGAAACAATCATCATGGATTACATGTTTGAAACCCCCAGCAAAAAAACTGCAAAACTTGCAGTTACGCTTGATTATGCTCGCAAGAAAATTGAAAAAGCAAACCGTGCATTGCTGAAAGCGAGTTAGGAGTAAAAATAGCAGTAATTTTAAAAAGCCCGCCGCCCTTTTCCCAAAAAGACAGCGGGCTTTTGTGAATAATTGCCTGTAATCAACTTTTCCGACCGAAGTCGGCAGGTATTTCGCCCCAATTAGCAGTATCCCATTTTAAGAGCGGCTGATTCCAACTGTTTTCGGCAAGCCACTTTTCGGCACGCCGAATAACATCAAAAAGCACTTTTGTTTTATTATTCTCTTCAAGTTTGGTGGCGCACTTTTTCTTTTTAACCCATCCGATAGCAATTTGCGAGTCACTGTAAACAGGAATGTTGATGTTCTTTTGTTTAAGTCCGGCTAAACCGTGCACAATTGCCAAAAACTCGCCAATATTGTTGGTTCCCAAAGGGAATGCTTGATGAAACCATACTTCTTTGGTTTGAACATGAACACCGCGATATTCCATCTTTCCCGGATTTCCACTACAGGCGGCATCAACTGAAAGACTTTGCAAAATGGGACGTTGCGCCAAAGAGGATGGCACTGAATGTTGTTCTCTTTTTTTTATATGCAGATATGGACTGTCGCGAAAAGCTTTTTCGGCTTCTTGCTTATTGGTAAACGATTTATACAGGGGATGATTGAAGTTATCCGTCTGTTTTTTACATTCCTCCCAACTGCTGAAAACACCTGTTTGTCTGCCAGCCCAAACCACGTAGTATTTTGCTTTGCTCACACTCCACGTATTTCAGCCAGTAATGTTGCAAAGTTCGACATAAACAGCCTTACCGACATGGCAAGCAGTATTATCCCAAAAAACTTTTTCATAATATAAACGCCACCTACTCCTATTAGCTTCCGGATGCGATGCGTAAACTGCAATACCAGAAATACGACGAGAATATTGAGTACTACCGCTACTATAATGTTGTTTACATGAAATTCGGCACGCAACGACAGTAGAGTTGTAAACGAACCGGGACCTGCTACCAGCGGAAATACAATCGGTACGATTGAAGCGCCCACGGGCGAGTCGTGTCTGAATATTTCCACACCCAGAATCATTTCCATAGCCATAATCAGCAGTATAAACGACCCTGCAATGGCAAACGATGAAATATCTACGCCAAACAGACCCAATATTTTTTCGCCGGCATAAAGAAATGCAATAAGAAGCGCCAGCGAAATTCCGGCAGCCTGCCACGGATTGATTTTGGCGCCTTTCTCTTTTAATCCCAAAATAATGGGGATGGCACCTGTAATGTCGATAACGGCAAACAGTACAATAAATGCCGACAGAATCTCTTTAAAAACAAAATTCATTCAGTATAAATTATAATTATTAAAAAATCGGCTGCAAAGGTAGTAATTTGGCTGATGTTATGCAACACTTAACTTTTTGCATGTGCTTATTTTCGAGCTGAAATTTATTGCTACATGCTTTTAATAAAAGCCGTCAAACATTGGTTTACAGTATAAAAGAGTTCATATATTTCCTAATAAATATTTACCTTGCACTTGGAAACAAAATAATATAAGGTAACTTCTAAAAAAACTGTTTTTCTTTTGTTATGCTCATTCGATAAAATGCTCATTTACTTTAGTAAACTTCGTTTTTATTTCAGTTGCAAGCCTCAAAAAAAACTAATTTTTAAAAGTTCCCATAAAATAATTTTGATTACTCTCTTACCCTGTAAAAAATATCATTTGGTTGTATCGTTTTTGTTTTGACTTGAAAAAATAGTAAGTTTGCAACCTCTAAAAATATATGGTGATGAGTTGGAAACAAAATATAAAAGTAGCGATGCCTGTTTTGCGAAACAAGTATGCAATAACAATAATTGGTTTTGCTGTATGGATGCTGTTTGTTGATCAAAACAGTTTTATCGACAGAGTGAATTTGATTAATAATATCAGGAACTTGAAACGCCAAAAAGAGAATGTTATAGCAGAAATTATCAGCAACAGGGATAACATCAACGAGCTTGAGTCAAGCCCCGATAATCTTGAAAAATTCGCTCGCGAAGAATACCTGATGAAAAAACCCGACGAAGATCTGTTTATTGTTGTTGAGGAATAATTACTTAATTAATAATCCATTTTTTTAATGCGAATCAATAAAATTCTGGAACTTCTCTATTATATAGGTATGTTTCTTGTACTTGCCGGCTTGGTATTGAAACTGAACGATGTTTCATATTCAGTTTATATTTATGCCGCCGGCGTATTACCCGTTTTAGGTGTAAGAGTTTTTAATATTACTGTTAGCTCCGCCGAAAACAGGCGCAAAAATTTTATACTTGGCATCAGCGCATTTTTTCTTGCTTCGGCAGCAGTGGGGATGTATTTGAGTGGAACGTGGTGGATTGTTCCCATTGCCATAGCTGCCGGTTTGGATTTGTATATCAGTTTTCGGCGGTTTCGTTAATAATGCGAATCAGTAGTAGAAAAATGTCTTTATCCTTTGGGCTAAAGCCCCACAGATTTGGATTACCTGCCATCCGTCGGCTAAAGCAAACGGCAATGAAAACCCCTCTTGTGGAGAGAGTGGAATGAAAACCGCTTTTTTAACTTTTCTCTTTTTTCACAAATTGTGAGAACAGTTTTTATTGTAATATTGCATCCTCACATTCAAAAAAAACAGTGCGTAACATCAGGTAATAATATTATTAAGCAGGTAAGCAGATCTCTCTATTGTTTTTATTCATAGATGAGGTTTTAAGTAGCATAAAATATTTGCTGTTGCATTTTTTTTAATGAATAGCAATATTTTACCAAAATGCTTTTTCCTGAAAATGTTGAATAATAATTGTTCGCTGTTTGTCATTTTTTACTACTTTTGCCCCCTGTTTTTTTTGATGAAATAAAAAGGTAGCAGTTATGGCAAATAAAAAGATAAAGGATAATAAAAAAAGTACGCATCCAACTGAAAAAAAATCTTGGAAAAATGTTCTCATCATCAATATTGTATTAATAGTTGTGGGAGCGCTTTTTTTGAACTACTATACCAAACGTCCCGAAATAGTGTGGATATACCGAAATTTGCTTGCAGCCAACTATGCAACTATCCAAAAACACCCCGACGCAACTTTGGACGAAAGACTGGCATCGAAACTTAAATTCAACTATGTTTATCTTGCTTACGTGCGCGATAACACGCCTGACACGGCTGTTATTCTTTTTCCCAAAAGAGACGTTATTCTTAAACAGCCTACCAAATTCAACGACGCCGAGCTTTCGGGTGTGTGGATTTCGAGTTTCATCTATCCGCGAAAAGCGGTGATTGACAGCGATGCTTCGACTGAAAACATTACCCACATTGCCGTTATGAATGGCTGGGGCTACGACAGGCTGAATTACAGCGTAGCCAACCCTCCCGAAAATTGTGTGTTACCTGTCCATCGCATCGGAAACTGAACAAAATTATAAAGCAATGAAAGTTATAGCAACAAGAGAAATAAGGAGCGTAACAAAAACTTTTTTTGAACTTGCCGAAAAAGAGCGTTTTTTTGTTAAAATAAGAAATAAGCATATAAACTTGATTGTTTCGGACAATCCCGAAAAAACGTATGTTGATGAAGACTGTATAAGACAATTCATGAATATACCTGCCGAATATCGTGTAAATCAATTTGAGCTAAGTCCGTCAGGAGATTTGTTTTTTGCCGACAAAAGAAATATTGCTCATATTGCCGAAGCGCGGAAAGGGCAAACTAAAAGATTGTCAAAAGAAGAGCAAAAAGAATTTTTCGGTTTATAATGATAGTTTTTCATCCTTCAAATTAACGATTATGGTTGTTACAGGTTTACTGCTCTCATTTGTTTTAGGACTTGCCGTTGTGTCGGCAATCAGTCATCGATTTTCGTGGGCTGAAAAGACGGGATTGTCGTTCATTACAGGAATCGGGATTCAAACGGCGCTCATGGTGCTGATGGATGCAATTTCAATTCCGCTTACGGTAATTTCTGTTTTCGCGGCAAGCGCAGTTGTGTTGGGTGTAGCGCTCTTTTTTTGCTGGAAAAAGAGAATATATCTTATTAACAACATAAAAACATTCGGACTGAAGAATATAAATTTCAGACAATACACATTACTTTGGGCTGTTTTGCTAATAATGACAGGATATATCGAATACTTCAACTGGGCAAAGTGTATGTTTTTCCCAACGTTTGACCGCGACAGCATTGTGGGCTTCGATTTTATGGGGCGCGTTATTGCCAGCGAACATGCGATGGGCGAATCGACCTACTTTCAAAGTACCGAACTTGGGGGCATGGAAGGCGCAAGTTACACGCACTACACGCCGCTGGTGCATTTGTCGTACGCTTACGTATATATGCTTGGCGCTCAAATGTCGAAAGTCATTAATGCACTGTTTTTCCTTTCGTTTATTTTTTCGTTTTATGCGGCTCTCAAGCGCATACTTACCCCTACGTTTGCCGCGATGACACTGCTTTTAACGATGTTGGTTCCCGAATTTATTTCATTCACAAGTCTTTCGGCAACCAACGCCCTACATGCAATTTACGCGTCGCTGGCTGTGATGTACGCTATGCTCTATTTTAAAACTGATGAACGCCGTTACTTCAGCATGACCGTTGTATTGTCGGCTCTCAATGTGTGGACGCGGCAGGAAGGCATTGTATTTATTGCAGCCATTGCATTCGTGATGCTTCTGAAAGCTATAAAAGTAAAGAAGTTAAAAGACGTTGCGGTTTATTGCGGCATCACTGTTGCACCGTTTGTGTTCTGGCTTGTTTATCTCAAAATATTCGGGCTGGGCAGTCAATCCGAGAGTATGAATCTTTTGCCGTTTTGGGACAGCACGAAGTTGAGCACCATCGTTAAAATGGGCTGGGAGGTTTTAAAAAACATCAATTTCTACAGCGTAACTTTTTATGTGTTTGCGGCGACAATACTGGCGTCGCTCTATTTTATGATAAAGGAAAAGAGAGGTTACGAACTGCTGACAATGTTTGTTGTTTCACTGCTGCTGTTTGTCGTTGTCATCTATCAAGTAGAATACAACTGGGATTCGCTCGAAAACGTAATGAGATATTCGTTCAAACGCTTTATGTTTTGCTTTGTGCCGCTGGCGTGGGCGTTTGTGTTTACAAATCCTCTTGTTGAGAAGGTTAACAACTGGCTGAAATTGAAACTGTAAGTTTTTATAGAACATGAATTTTAGCGGATAACACAATAAAAAATCCGTGATAATCAGCGTTAAAAAACTATTCAAAAAAAACATTTAACATGAAAAACATTGCGGTAATCATTCCCTGCTACAACGAAGAGCAAACCATCGGCAAAGTAGTTCGAGATTACAAACAAGCGTTGCCCGAAGCTGCGATTTATGTTTACGACAACAACTCGATCGACAAAACGGCAGAAGTAGCCAAGCAGGCAGGCGCCATTGTACGAAAAGAGTTTCGTCAGGGAAAAGGCTACGTTATCCGAAGCATGTTTCGCCATATTAATGCCGAGTGCTACCTTATTATTGATGGCGACGACACTTACCCCGCCGCCTCTGCCCGTGCAATGACGGAACTTGTGCTACACCGCGAAGCCGATATGGTAATAGGCGACCGCTTGTCGTCCACCTATTACACCGAAAATAAGCGACGCTTCCACAATTTAGGCAACCGCCTTGTAAAAGCCATGATTAACCGTTTTTTCAACAGCAGCGTAAAGGACATTATGACAGGCTATCGAGCGTTCAGCTACGATTTTGTAAAAACATTTCCTGTCCTTTCAAAAGGGTTTGAGATAGAAACCGAAATGACCATTCACGCTTTGGACAAAAATTTTTTGATACACGAAATTGCCATTGATTACAAAGACCGTCCCGAAGGAAGCGTATCGAAACTGAATACTTACCGCGACGGCTACAAAGTATTGCGAACAGTTTTTATGCTTTACAAAGAGTATCGTCCGATAGCTTTTTTCGGATGGATAACACTGCTACTGCTGCTCCTCTCGACACTGCTGGTAATACCCGTCGTCGCGGAATACTTCGCAACAGGACTTGTGCCTCGCTTCCCCACACTGATTGTTTCGGGCATCATCTTTATCTGCGCGCTTCAATCGCTGGTATGCGGGCTGATTCTGGATGTGGTGGTAAAAAAACACCGCCAGCTGTTTGAGATGGAGCTGAATCGGTTGCATGAGAGTTGAAAAATTGCGTATTAACTTCCGTTCTTCCCCCTCGACATTCTCCACAAAAATTTTCCTACCTTTGCCCTCTCTAACAAAATCTTTTTATCATGCTTAAAACTCGCACACTTATCAGCCTTTGCATCGTTATTGCGCTTGCGGGCTGTACAGGCAAAAAGGCGGACAATACCACCTTTCATTCCCCGTTTCATGCCCGCATTGCGGCGTTTACATCTGGGCTGATTTCTACCGATGGCAATATCCTTGTGGAGTTTGCCGATTCGGTACCCAATGCGCTGGCGGGCGGCGATGTGCCGTCGGCTATTGTATCCGTATCGCCCAAATTGCAGGGCAAATGGACGTGGTTCGACCACAAAACCATGCACTTTACGCCTGCCGAAAAGCTGCAGCCCGACAAAAAATGGCAGGTTACCGTTCATCTCAAAAAGATTTTTGCCGACGAAAAGGACGACTTCTTTTTTGAGTTCGGAACCTTTCCGCAAAATTTTCGCATCACTACCGATGTGCTGCACTCTGTATCGGCTGACGATGTTTCGGCGCTCAAGTTTACTGGCAAAGTGGCTGTTGCCGATGGCGTGGCTGACGCTGAAATTGAGGCGATGCTCGAAGCTGAACTCAACGGACGCAACGTGGCAATTGCATGGCAACATGCCGACGCTAAAAATCACCTGTTTGAGATTTCGCCGATTCCGCGTACCGACAAAGCTGGAAAACTTGAAATTAGCTACAATGGCAAAGCAATCGGCGTAAGCCAAAAGGGGGAAATAACAGTGATAATTCCTGCGCTGGGCGAGTTTTCAGTGCAGTCGGTGCAAGTGGTGCAAAGTCCGCGACAGTTAGTGCGTGTAGTATTTAGCGACCCGCTGATGCGCGACCAGAATTTAAGTGGATTGGTTTATATTAACGGATATCCTAACGCACCTTACGAAATTAACGAAAATATTGTAGAGATTTATCCGTCAACAACGCTTTATGGCGAGCAAGAAATATATGTCATCGAAGGCGTACGCAACATCAAAGGTAATGAAATTGATGCGATGCACATAGAGTACATTCAGTTTTCGAGCATGAAGCCCGAAGTTGAGATACTGGGACAGGGAAACATTATGCCATTCTCGAACAACATTCTTGTACACTTTAAGGCGGTAGCGCTCAAAAGCGTGATTGTGCGCGTTATCAAGATTTACGAAAACAATATTCCCTCCTTTTTGCAGATAAACAGCATTGGCGACGACAATCAGCTCAAACGTGCAGGGCGGTTAGTGCATCAGTCGCTCATTTCGCTCGAAAGCGACGCCACGCTCGACCTTAATCAGCCCAACACCTTTGCACTTGAGCTCTCCAAACTTATTCAGCCCGAACCCGGAGCTATCTACCGCCTCGAACTCGGCTTTTTGAAGTGGAACGCCTTTTATCCGTGCAGCGAACCCGAACAGACTGTAAATGTGGACGAGGAACTGCGCAAGATTGACGGCGACTTTTGGGATACGCCCGACGATTATTACAGCTCGTACTGGGATGTTTACGCCGAAGACTGGAATTGGAACGATACCGAAAACCCCTGTACCAACTCGTACTACACCCGCTCAAAGTGGGCGCGGCGCAATTTGATTGCTACCGACATTGGACTGATTTCGAAGGCAGGCAGCGACGGCGCTCATCACGTGTTTGTTACCGATTTGCGCACCACGCAACCAATTGCTGACGTAACCGTTGAACTGCTCAACTTCCAAACGCAGCTCATTGCCACAGGCAAAACCGACGGCGAAGGAAGGGTTACGCTTTCACCAAAGGAAAAACCGTTCCTTGTGGTTGCTACCAAAGGAAAACAGAAAAACTACCTCCGCGTGGACGACGGACGCATGTTGCCCGTTGCCCGCTTCGACGTGTCGGGGCAAACCATCCCGAAAGGAATAAAAGGCTACATCTACGGCGAGCGTGGCGTATGGCGTCCGGGAGATTCTATTTTTGTATCGTTTATTCCCGAAGATAAAAACAACAAACTTCCTGCGGGGCATCCCGTTGTGTTTGAACTGATGAATCCGCGCGGACAATTAATGAACCGTCAGGTGAGCCGTCATCCCGAAAACCGTATCTACTCGTTCCGCGCGGCTACTACGGAAGACGACATTACGGGCATTTGGCTGGCGCGTGTCATCGTTGGCGACGCCGTGTTTGAGCAGCCGTTGCGCATTGAAACCGTAAAGCCCAACCGCCTGCGCATCGCGCTCGATTTTGATACAGAGTTGCTCGAAGGCGACAAAACCATTTACGGCAAACTGTCGTCTGAGTGGCTGCACGGCGCATTGGCGTCGAACCTCAACGCCGACGTAGCGGTTACGCTTTCGCCGCGAAAAACAACTTTCCCTGCCTACAGCGAATTTAATTTTGATGACGACACGCGCGACTTTTACGGGGCGGAACAAACCGTATTCTCAGGAAAATTAAATTCGGAAGGGAAAACCAATCTCAACTTCCGTCCACAGTTGAATCAGGCAGTACCGGGCATGATGACCGCCGCCTTTCGCACCCGTGTTTACGAAGAGAGCGGCTCGTTCAGCATTGATCGCTTGGATGTGCCTTACTCGCCCTACTCACGCTACGTAGGGCTTCGTGCCCCGAAGGGCGACAAGCGCGGAATGTTGCTTACCGACGAAACGCACAACATCGAAATAGCAACGCTCAACGCAAAGGGACAAGGCGTGTCGGTGCGCCGTTTGAAATACAAAATCTATAAAATAAACTGGCGCTGGTGGTGGGAAAAAACCGAAGACGACCTTGCCCGCTACATCAGCTCCTACTCGTCGCGGGCGATTGATTCGGGCGAAACCAGCACCGTCAACGGCAAAGGCACACTTCCGTTCCGAGTAAACAAGCCCGAATGGGGACGCTTCCTTATTCATGTTGTTGATGAAGAGGGTGGACACGCTTCGAGCATTGTTGTGATTGCCGACTGGCCGGGCTGGGCGCAGAAACCCGGTATGGACGGCGATGCGGCTTCGATGCTTATCTTCAGCGCCGACAAGGAAAGTTACCAGACTGGCGAAACTGCCGAAGTTGTATTCCCTTCAGCCGAAGGCGGACGCGCGTTAGTCAGCCTTGAAAACGGAAGCAGCATCGTACAGGCTTGGTGGGTGGATACCAAAAAGGAGCAAACCAAATTCTCGTTTAAGATAACAGAGGCAATGACACCCAACGTTTACATCCACATCAGCTTGCTGCAGCCGCACGGGCAAAAGGCAAACGATCTCCCGATAAGGATGTACGGCGTAATTCCCATCATGGTTTACTCGCCCGCTTCGGTGCTGTCGCCCGAAATTAAAACGCCCGACGAGTGGCATCCGCAGGAAAAGATAACCGTAACCATTTCGGAAAAAAACAACCGCCCCATGAGTTACACGCTCGCCATTGTGGACGAGGGACTGCTCAACCTTACGCGCTTTAAAACGCCCAACGCATGGTACCTGTTCAACGCCCGCGAAGCATTGGGCGTAAAGTCGTGGGATATGTACGACCAAGTGCTGAGCGCTTACGGCGGACGCATTGAGCGCCTCTTTACCATTGGTGGCGGCGACGAACTACGCGATGAGGACAGCGACAAAGACTCGCGCCGCTTTGAGCCGATGGTGCGCTTTATCGGTCCCTTTGAACTCAAAAAGGGAAGCGCAAAACACACCATCGACATACCTAATTATATAGGTTCGGTGCGCGTAATGGTAGTAGCCACGAGTGGTGCGGCAAACGGCTCTACCGAAAAGACAGTGCCTGTGCGCAAGTCGCTCATGGTGCTTGGCACGCTGCCGCGCGTACTGGGTCCAAGCGAAAAGGTGCTGCTGCCCGTAACTGTATTTGCATCGGGTACGGCGCTGGGCAACGTAACTGTTACCGTAAACGCCGACAAAAACCTCACCTTTTCGGGGAATAAACAGCAAACGGTGCGCTTCGACAAGGACGGCGAACAGACCATCTTCTTCGAGTTGAACGTGGGCGATGTTATCGGCAAAGGCAAGATTGAAATAGTGGCGCAATCGGGCAACGAAAAGGCATTGAACGAAATCAACATCCCCATTCGCAATCCAAATCCGCCTATTACGCGGGTGGTTTCAAAGGTAGTTGCCGAAAACAGCTCCGCCACGCTCGACTACGCACTGTTAGGCGTAAAAAGCACCAACAAAGCAGTACTCGAAGTAAGCACCATTCCGCCGATGGATTTCGGACGGCGATTGGAATATTTGCTCGGCTACCCGCACGGCTGCATTGAACAGATAACGTCGGGCGGCTTTCCACAAATATTCCTTCCCGAAGTGGTACAGCTCGAGCCCGAAGCCATGAGCCGCGCACAAAGCAACGTAAAAAGCGTAATTGAGCGGTTGCATTTGTATCAAACCAATTCGGGCGGCTTTGCTTACTGGATGGGAGGCACGCAGGCTGACGAGTGGGCGTCGTCATACGCTGGTCATTTTATGCTCGAAGCCGAAAAGCGCGGGCATACCATTCCGCGACAGCTCAAAAACGCTTGGCTGAACTATCAGAAAAAGGCTGCCGCCAACTGGCTGCCCAACCGTAACGGTAACCATCGCGCAAGCGACTTTATACAGGCTTATCGCCTCTTTTCGCTTGCCCTTGCGGGCGATGCCGCCGTGAGCGGAATGAACCGGCTGAAACAGCAAACCAACCTCTCGAATCAGGCGCGTTGGCGATTGGCTGCCGCTTATGCTCTTGCGGGGATGGGTGAAGTTGCCAAAGAGATTGTTGAAACCGCGCCCGAAACCGTTGCTAAAGAAAACGCCGAATATTATTCGTACTCCTACGGCTCGCCCGAACGCGACATGGCAATGGCACTCGAAACGCTTGTTCTTTTGGGCAACAAAGAGAGCGCTGCACGTCAAGCCATCGAATTGGCAAAAGTGATGAACTCCAGCCAGTGGATGAGTACGCAAACCACCGCCTACTGCCTGCTGGCAATGAGCAGTTACGCGGGCGGTAACAAACTTGGCAGCGATGAAACCAAAATTCGTTACAAGGTAAACAACGGCAAAAACAACAGCGTAGGCTTTTCGTTGCCCCTGCTGCGTCAGGATTTAAACTTGGAAGAACAGCCTTTGGGCAACATCACTTTAGAGAACAACTCGAAAGGGCAGGTATTTGTCAATTTGATAATACAGGGTCAGCCGTTGAAGGATACCGTAACCACAGCCGTATCGTCGGGCATAACAATGTCGGTCGAATACTTCGACTTGGACGGCAAGGCAATCGACAGTAAGAGCATTGCGCAGGGAACCGACTTCAAAACCGTAGTCCGCCTGTACAACACAGGTGCCACCACCATTCGCAATCTTGCGCTTACGCAAATATTCCCTTCGGGATGGGAGATACGCAACACACGGTTTGAGGAAACAGGTGCGTCGTACGAAATTGACGTTCCCACCTACCGCGACATCCGCGACGACCGCGTCTATTCGTACTTAGACCTCAACGCAGGCGAAACCAAACGCCTTGTAACCGTACTCCACGCCTCCTTTGCAGGCAATTACTACATGCCCGCCGTAAACTGCGAAGCAATGTACGATTACTCGGTGAGGGCAAGCAATACGGGACAGTGGGTGAAGGTTGAGAAAGTGGAGAAATGAGAGTGAAGAGTTGAGAATAGCATTGTATAGGTGCAATTTAACGCGCCTATACAATGCACTATTACATATACACATAAAAACAGGCTGCCTACAATAAATGAGCAGCCTGTTTTGTTTAATAAGGGGATTATCCCCTTGCTATTTTCTCCCTCCTCTCCAGCATGGAGAGGAGCGGGGTGAGGAAAAAAATACAAAAACACTTGCATCGTATTATTTTATTCCCCACATTCGGCACGCCGAATTTTTTTCTCGAAAAGTTGTAGTAGAAGAAAGTTCCGACACATGGTGTGGC
>JAITVO010000362.1 GCA_031285765.1 Cytophagaceae bacterium
AACAGAATTGATTTGCGAATAAAAGCAACAAGGGGATTAATCCCCTTGTCAATAAATAAAACTGAACAGTTAAAACTGGAATACTCGGTTATTTGCAAACCATTTTTGTTTGAGTATAAATTCAACAGTCGAAAAGTGTTCACATTTTATGGTATTGCAGTTACAATAACTGAATAATGCGGATGTTATTATACACTTGTAATAATCATATATAGCGCTCTTTATTGGGAATTTATTGCTACAATGGTTATACCAAACTGCTATCAAACAATTTTGTGTTATTAGCAGCGAAAAAGCACATCATCCGCATTCTTTTATACTCAAACAGAATAAATTTGCGAATAAAAGCAACAAGAGGATTAATCCCCTTGTCAATAAATAAAACTGAACAGTTAAAAACTGGAATCCTCTGTTATTTGCAAACCATTTTTGTTTGAGTATAAATTGCCTGCAAATGTATAAACGGCTCTAAATCTATTTTATAAATAACCTTATTATAATCAGTCCTCTCCCCCAATGCAAAAATCATAATTTATTTTGCACTTATCTCAAATAAAACACCTACCTTTACCGCCTTAATTATTACATTTTTTTACGATGAATAAACAGATTAAAATTTCGTTCATTTTGCTGCTTGGCATCCTGTCGGCATGTGGTACAGGCAGCAAGTACAAAACACAAACTCGTGTTGATGCAAACGGTTACAACTACGAAGAAGTAACTAACGACCCCTTTAAAGCCAGAGTTTATACCCTGCCCAACGGGCTTACGGTTTACCTGACAAGGAATACGGAACAGCCCCGTGTAGCCGCACTGGTTGGCGTTAGAGCCGGTTCTGTAAACGAAGACCCTGAAGTTACCGGCTTGGCTCACTACCTCGAACACATGATGTTTAAAGGTACAAGCAAAATCGGTACAACCAACTGGGAAGCCGAAAGCGCATTGCTACAGCAGATTTCCGACCTGTTTGAAGAGCACCGCGCTACGGACGATGCCGCTGCAAAAAAGGCAATCTATGCCCGTATCGACAGTCTTTCGCAAATTGCCGCAACCTACGTGGCAACAAACGAGTTCGACAAGATTTACACCGCGCTGGGCGCCTCAAACACCAATGCGGGAACATCGTACGAAAGCACGGTATATATGTGCGAAATCCCCAAAAACGAAGTCGAGCGATGGGCGGAAGTCGAGAGCGAACGCTTCAGCGATTTGGTGCTGCGCCTGTTTCACACCGAGCTGGAAACCATCTACGAAGAGTTTAACATGTATCAGGATAGGGACGGCCAGCGGGCTAACGAAGCCCTGATGCAGTTGCTCTTTCCTACACATCCCTACGGACGCGACGTGATTGGCTTGCCCGAACACTTGAAAAGCCCTTCGATGAAACAGATTTACGACTTCATCCACAAATACTACGTGCCGTCGAACATGGCAGTAGCGCTGGCAGGCGACCTCGAATTTGAAGAAACAATCAAAATTGTTGACAAATTCTTCGGCAAGCTCGAAGCCGCCACCACACACAAAATTGAGCAACCACGCGAAACGCCCATCACAGCCCCCGTTGTAAAAGAAGTGGTGGGACCCGAAGCCGAAAATATGATGATGGCATTCCGTTTCGACGGTGGCGTTGGTACTCGCGACGACATAATGGCTACCCTTGTCGATAATCTTTTGGTAAACGGTCAAGCCGGATTAATTGACCTGAATCTGAATCAGGCACAAAAGGTACAGAGCGCAGGCGCATATACTTATTCAATGAAAGACTACACCGTGCATGTTTTTGAAGGCACTCCGCGCGATGGACAAACGCTGGATGAAGTAAAAGACCTGCTGCTGAACGAAATCGAAAACATAAAAAACGGAAATTTCGACGAATGGATGATTGAAGCCATCGTGAACCGTTACCGCATCGCCTTTATGCACCGGCTCGAACAGCCTTTCAGCGCCGCTTACACAATGATGAATGCGTTTATAAGCGAACAGACACTGGCTGAGCTGCTTGCCGAGTTAGACAAAATAGCAAAAGTTACCAAAGCCGAAGTGGTTGAATTTGCCAAAGCTAACTACGGTAGCAACTACGCTCTTGTGTACAAGCGTACCGGCGAAAGCAAAAACCTTGTAAAAGTGGATAAACCGGCCATAACCTCCATACCCGTCAATCGCGATTTGCAGTCCGAATTTGCAAAAGAAATTCTTGCCCGCGAAACGTCGAGCATTGAGCCGGTATTTGTTGATTTCAACGAAAGTTTAAACCGGAAAGAAATTAAACCCGGCGTAACGCTTTACCATGCAGCCAACCAAATAAACAGCATCTTCACGCTCAATTATGTTATTGACATGGGGCGCAACCACAACCTGATGCTGCCTTTAGCCATCAACTATCTGCCACTTATTGGCACCGACAAATATTCGCCCGAAGAACTGCAGAAACTCTTTTTTCAGTACGGGCTTTCGTTTAACGTACAGTCCGGCTACGACCGCTGCTATGTTACAATGAGCGGGCTTTCGGAACATTTCGACAAGGCCGTTGAACTGCTCGAACATGTGATGAAGAATGCCAAACCCGACCAGGCAATCTACGACGAATACGTTAAAACCAACGAAAAAGAGCGTGCCGATGCCAAAAAGCAGCAGAACTACGTGTTTGGCGCCGCCATTGACTACGGACGCTACGGCGAACAGTCGCCCCTGAAAAACATTATGCCCATTGCCGAAATGAAAACCGTTGACCCCAAAGCGCTCACCGATTTGCTTGCGCAGATAACATCGTACCGGCACATGGTAAACTACTACGGTCCGCAGGACATCAGCTCCGTTGCAGCCGTACTCGAAAAATACCACACCATGCCCGACGTGCTGATGGAGCTGCCCGAAGGAAAAGAGTTCGACATCATTGCCTACGACAAGCCTAAAGTGTTCATGATTAACTACGACATCAACCAGGCCAACATCTTCATGTTTGCCAAAGACCAGCTGTTCGACAAAGCACTGATGCCCTATTCAACCGTCTTCAACTCCTACTTTGGTAGCGGACTGTCGTCGGTTGTATTTCAGGAAATCCGCGAATCGCGGTCGCTCGCCTATTCGTCGTATGCCGCCTACAGCACTGCCGCCAAACAGGGTAAATACAACTCGCTTTTAGGCTTTTTGGGCACACAACCCGACAAGCTCGAAACCGCCACATCGGCACTGCTCGGCATGATGAACACCATGCCCCGCGCCGAAGCCCAGTTTAACATGGCAATTGAAGGAATCATCAAAAACTTCAACACCGAGCGCATCACTGGCCGCAGCCTCTTCTGGAGCTATCTTGGCAACAGAGATCGCGGCATCGACTACGACATCCGCAAGGACAACTACGAAAAGATTAAGGGTATGACGATCGACGATTTTGAAACATTCTTCAACGCCCACATCAGCAACAAAAACTACGGTTACGCAGTAATGGGCAACCTCAAGGCAATTGACCGGAAACAGCTTTCAAAACTCGGCGAAATCAAAGAACTTACACTCGAAGAGGTGTTTGGATACTAAACCAGTTGCTGTGGTTTTTTATAAAAAAGAACTGCCCCTTCTAAGGGCAGTTCTTTTTTATTGATGTCAAATATTTAATCACAAAAGCTATCATACTGCAATTATGTTCTGTTAACACTATTTTAAATAATCAATCATTAACGCACACATAACAAATGCAATATACATTCTATCTGTTTTTTCGTAACGGGTAAAAACCTTTCTGAATCTTTTGATTTGTCGAAACAGTTTCTCGACTTCATTACGCCTTTTATAGATTTCTTTGTCGTATTCCCACATCTCTTTTCGATTGGATTTGGGAGGTATGACTGGCTCGAATCCCTTTTCCAAAATCAATTTTCGAGTTTTATCGCCTTCATAAGCCCTGTCGGCAAGAAGTTTGATTTTACATTTCTCCGTCATCAAAGCGCTGAAATCGGTACTTTCCAGCAATTTCCGTCCCTGCGGCGCATCATGCCTTTGACCTTCGGAGAGTTTGAACGCTACTGCAATCCGGTCATTTGCGGCACCAAAATGAATTTTGGTGTTTCGTCCTCCGCGGGACTGACCGATTGACTGCTTTCCGAGTTTTTTAAAGCGCCCGTGCCGTCCGGATGCACATTTATATTCTTACTGTCTAAGGAAATGGCATCAATTTTTACTGCAAGGAGTTGCCGGTGCTGCAATTGTGTAAAAACGGCGTTCAGTACGCCGGATTTCGCCCAGCGGCTCATGCGCGTATAAACTGTATGACAGTTCCCATACTGTGAACAGCCGTTCTCAAGAACATACAGAATAGCGTTTATAATTTCCAGATTGCTTAAACTTACACTCCAGCGCTGGATTGGAAAATATTTAGCAATCGTATCGTATTGATCTTTCGTCAAAGTCATTTCGTCATTTTTACCGCAAAGATATATTTTTTTGTGTGAACACAACCTAGTTCAAACGCTTTGCAATGGCGGTTGCAATATGGAAGAAGTGTAATGTTGGAAGAAGTGGTTACGGGAATTACCAAAATCATTGATAAGTGTTGATATGGACTTTAAACACATATAGCTAACTCTAAATAAAAACACCTATCTTTGCCGCAAGAGTTATTCATTAGATTTTCGCAAGCACTTATTTAAGATAAAAGAGAGGGATTCCTTAACCTTTCGTCAGACCAGTGAACGGTTTGGCGTTCCAATACGCACACTGTTCAAGTGGAAAAACCGGATAGAGCCCAAAGTTCATC
>JAITVO010000028.1 GCA_031285765.1 Cytophagaceae bacterium
ACTGCTCCCTGAATCGTACCTGAACGGTGCTACTCCGGCATGACAGCAAAACTGCCGCCCGTTTTTAAAGTCGCGGAAAGCATTCGTTTCTGCAATCATTGTTGCGGCTACTTTTTTGCCAACACCGTCAATTGACAAAAGCAGTTCATGCTATCTTTTAAGCGTTTCATCGCCGTCTATCAAGCGTTCTACCGCCTGTTTTATTTCTGTAACAGACAGTTCAAGTTCCTTGATTTGACGCTTCGGACGTTTACTCTTTGCTGAATAGTCTTCCCTGCTCATAAAACGCTTTTCATCTGTGAGCTGGCTCTGATATTTAGCTTTATCGCAAACATACATATCGCGTTCACTGATAAGCCGCTTCAAACTTATAATCTGCTTTTCCGGAAGCGAAAACAGATGGACTTTGTCCTGAAAACGCAAGACATAATCAGCAATTCTTCGCGCATCAAGACGGTCGTTTTTCCCGCGCTGAACACCCGAAGAGTGCTTGATTTGCAGTGGATTTTCGAGCCACAGGTCAATTTGCATTCCCTCGCATGCACAAGCAAGCGGATAGGTGTACTGACCTGTATATTCAGCGCATAACAGCACATCGAATGCTTCATGTTTTAATTCTTTAAATATTTACTTCAAAAAATTTTTTATTGAAGCGCCTGTGTTTGCCGTTACAAACTCACAGACAGTTTTTACGCAGAAATCCAGTTTTTCTTTACTTACATCAATTCCGATTACAGCCTTTTTCATAATTTTGTTGTTTGAAAACCGGAAAGAAAAGAAAGGAACTTGAAATACGCCTAAGCACCTTAATAACATCATGTTAATTTCTTATTCAGGTTGTTATTTCAAGAAGCCGAACCGGTACTTAACAGGCAAACAGGTTTTACCTATGCGGTTATTTGGATTACCGGTACGGTTCCTTTCTTTTTGATCCTAACTTTTTGCTTAATGAAAAATTCACTCTCTTTTGCACTGCAAATATAAGGTGCGGTTATAAAAAAATAAGCCTTTTCAAGGCAACCAAAAGATAACATAAGTTCATAAGTACAAAAGCGTTTGTCAACACCGCAAAACAGCATATAAATACCACAAATACATCTGCAAAACCGCAAAGTTGTATATCTAAGGTATAAAGTTGTAGAAAAGCAATGTGAAGTTGTAGGAAAACATTGCTAGAACATAGGGAAGCATTGTGAGAACGTAGAGAAGCATTGCAAAATTGTATATTAAACTACAAAAATATTTGCAAGCCAAAATAATTGTTCTATCTTGTGCAGCACAAAACTGTAAATATATAATAAAATGGAATCACAATACAGAGAAAAAACCCTCCACGACGGAGAAATGCTTCGCCGCAGTATCGAAAAAAGCCCGCTGACACTCTCAGGCGTGGCACGTAAAATGGATATTGCCCATTCCACCCTGCTCAGTTTTTACAAACGCCCAAACCTGCGAACCTCTGTACTTTGGCAAGCATCGCAAATACTCGAGTGCAATTTGTTTTTCGACATCGGAAAGGAGCTTAATCATTTTGGGCAGCCTAAAAAAGGCTAAACTCTGGCTTCGCCAATTTTCAATTCAAGCCAGTGCGTAACATAAGCTGTAAATTAATTTATGTTGGGTACTTATCTCCTAAAAGTTGCCGAAGTATATATTATGGAGTAAGGTATAGTTTAATTACTGCCGTTAATTTCAAGACTTGCCCAGTTGGGGAGTTTTTTTTATTGCAAAAACTCTTCAATACAAGTAGAATATCTCCGGATTTTTATTTTTGAAAAATAATGATTTCCTTTGCACTGTTATTCTTTGCAAAAAACAAGGACGACAAAATCACAACCGTAGCGCAGCTCGATGGAAGAAAGTATGACGATGGTACATTTTATCAAATACATGAAACTATTCAGGAGCAAACACTAACCGGATGCGAAGTTAAACTGGAGGAAATATTTTCGTGAAGATAAAGCAGACATCTTGTCCCGAAGGCTTTTTAAAATGATAGACACCCATTCTCACATATATTTAGATATATTCGATGGCGATCGCAGCTTGGTTGTAAATCGCGCTGTGGAAGCAGGCATTACCCGTATTCTGCTGCCCAACATTGATTCGCAAAGCATCACTGCACTTTACCAAGCCGAGCGGGATTACCCCGAAACGTGCAAAGTGCTGATGGGGCTACATCCCACATCGGTAAAAAAAGATTACAAAAAGGAACTTTCAATTATTGAAAAACAATTGTCCGTGCGCAGTTTCGCAGGCATTGGTGAAATAGGCTTCGACCTATACTGGGACACCACTTTCCGTAAAGAACAGGTGGACGCGCTGGTAACGCAATTAACGTGGGCTGCCGAAATGAATTTGCCTGTAGCGATTCACACTCGTAATGCTTTTCCCGACATATTCGATGTTTTCGCAAAAATTTACGACCACCGATTACGAGGCGTATTTCACAGTTTTTCGGGAACGCTTAACGATGCCCGCCAAATACTCAAAATGCCGAACTTTTATTTGGGAATAAACGGTACAGTAACTTATAAAAACTCAAATTTGCCCAATATTCTCTTGTCCACAGGTTATGAAAGGTTGCTGCTCGAAACAGATGCGCCTTATCTTCCGCCCGTTCCCCATCGTGGCAAGCGAAATGAACCTGCCTACATGCTCAACACAGCCAATAAAGTGGCTGAAATATTCGCCGTTTCCCGACAAACCGTTGATGAAATAACAACTGATAATGCAAACAAGTTGTTTATGTGAAAAGGAACCGGATGACCTTTGCGTAGTTTTAGAAGCTGTTTTGAACAGATAGTAACTCATATTACTTTTGACAGCCTTTTCAAGGCTATCAAAAGTAATACGGCGTAACATCAATTACAGGTACCACCTACTTTTCGCGTTCAAAGCGGATATATTTCAGGTCTGCCTTAAGTTTTGGGGCAGCGCGGAAACATATTCTTTTAGCTTTCATGCGGCGCGGCGTACACTCTTCGAGCATGTCGAAACCATCACCGCTTGCCGATACCGACAGCAAGCCCAGTCCATCGCGGCGAACGGTGTGCCCGTCGTGCAAATACTGTTTTACCAAACTCGACAGCCCAACAAGTGTGGCAAACACATCGCCTTCGGACAAAGAACTTCGTTGCGCAAGGTCGAGGGCAAGCTGTGTAGAGTTTATTTCGCGTGAATGAATGGGCACGGCATAGTATTTTGCAGCTTTGTCGCCCAAGCCGCTGCATTTTGTCCTTACTCTGTATTTAAAAGCCATCGTGTATAATGTTATGTTTCGTGCGTATATTTGTTTGCAAAGGTCGTGTTGTTTTTTATATTAGATGTATATCTTATTAGTATTTAGATGTACATCTAAATACTAATAAGATATACATCTAAATAAGTTTTCGACGTTGCCTTTTAGTGTTTTTGTACCTGCATGTTTATAAATTTGTAAGGAGGCATTTTCCAAAGTGGGCAATGAATCATTGCCTAATGCCAGTCATGTAGCGGACAAGTTTCATATTATCCGAAGTTTATCGGATGCCTGTCAGGCCGTTCGGGTTCGTCTTCGTCAGGAGGTTTTACGTGATAAAAGGATAAACATGATGCGTACAGGAAGCAGGAGCGGGAAAGAAAAAAAGAATGTTTAACTCTGCGCAAGCAATACATAAAACAAATTTTCAAGTACGAAGACACAGAGCTAGAGAATGGTGAAAGTCTGCTTGAAGGATTAGCTCGAAGCCGGTATCTGCTTTTTAAATATCCGGATGACTGGACGGTTTCACAACGAAACAGAGCGTTGGCTCTGTTTGATAAATACCCCGAAATCAGGAAAGCATACGATACCGTCTGTAGATTCCGAAACTGGATGAAGAAAGAAAATGTAGGCAAGCGGATGAGTTTAGTCAAACAGGAACTGAGCGAATGGATATAACAGGTTGAAGAGGA
>JAITVO010000043.1 GCA_031285765.1 Cytophagaceae bacterium
CTTTATTCATTTGACAAACAAAGGTATATTCCAAGAATAAAACGCCAACACCAAGCCGCAAGCGGTTTTAGAAGATTTCTTCCTTTTCGCATACGAAAAGAGTAAATCTCCTAAAAGTGTTGGCTTATCCATTCTTTCCATAAGAGGGGTGTTTATCAAATCAAAAAAGGAAAAGAATATGTAAGGTGGTAAGTATAGTGAGAGTAAAAACAGATTTTGCCGTAGGAACTTATTAATTTGTTGTATCTTTGCCAAAAGTTGTCAGGACTTCAAAAATAAGTATGATGTTTATAGAAAGAATAAAACAGTTACGAGAAGAGTGCCAATTGCCATTGCGAAAGTTTGCGACTGCATTGGATATTGATTCGGCTACCTATTGGAAAATAGAACGTGGGGAGCGCAGAGCAAAACGTGAGCATATTCCGATTATAGCAGAAGTTCTACAAGCTGACGCCAAAGAACTATTAACTCTTTGGCTCGCCGATCAAGTTGTTGCAGTTGTGGAAAACGATAAAGAAATATCGGATAAGGTGCTGGAGATTGCGAAAGAGGATATAAATCAACTTTAACGATATAGAATATGGATAAAAATCAGATAAGTAACACATTGCAGATTATTGCGAATATTGAGGCTATTGAGATTGATAAAATGCCTGAAACAATATTCAAAGACAAAGATATTACAACAATAAACATCGGAACTTATTCTGTCCCAGATTTTATTGTGGCTTTAAACAGGATGTTGAAACAGTTCAAATCAGAATTGTTGGATAATGGTGTTTATTTACCTTTTCAGTATAATTTTCAAAATGAATTTGGAAATGGAAATTTGCAGAATGATTTGCAAAATTTTCTAAATCAAATAAATGTAAAAAATCACGCAGGATTAAATAATTCTGTACCTTATTTGAATCGTCTTATTTATTATCAGGTTGCAAATGGATTTTGGGATAAATCAAAAATGAAGATTCATAAAGCCGATGAAATTAAATTGTCTGAATTAAATGAAAAATTAAAAATCATCTCAATACAATTATCTGAAAATCAAAAGAATTTTCAAACTCAAGTTGAGAATCTCTCTGCTGAAAAGAAAAAATTACAGGATTTTTATACTCAAAAACAACAAGAATTGCAGCAAGTTGCAAACAATCTTCAAACTTCAAATCAAAACACAAATCAAATCAGTCAGTTACTTAATACAAGCACCGCTACAAATGGAAAGATTGATGCTTTATTAAATCAACAAACTCAAAATATTGATGCCCAAAAGAAAAAAGCAGATACGCAGGACACATATTTTACTAAACAAAAAGAAACTTTTGGAACACTTGAAGCCAATCTGAACGAAAAAATTAAAATACTCGAAATTCAAATAAAAGAATTTAATAGCAAGCTGCAATTTGTGGAAGATAAGAAAGCTTTTTTTGAAGAAAGAAATACCTATTTGGAAAATCTTATTGGTCGAGAAGTTGGCGTTTCATTGTTTGAAACGTTCAAACAACGTAAAAATGAATTAGAACAACCTGTTAAAAAATGGCTTTGGATTGTTATTTCGATGTCAGTTTTGACTTTTCTTTCCATTATAACAATTTTCACAAATGGTTTTGGACTATGGGGTGAGATTCTCAATGAATTTACTCCTATTCAACTTATAACCAACACAATAAAAACATTTCCTTTTTTCTTCTTGTTATTCTATTCAATTTCCCAATACAACAAAGAGAGGAATTTTCAAGAGGAATACGCTTTTAAATCTGCGGTTGCACTAACTATTAAAGCATATGCCGATATTGTTAAAGCAGAAAATTTGAAAGATGAAATGATAATTTCTTCCGTTAGTGCTGTATATGAGTCGCCAACTGTTGAACGAGGTCGCAAGAAAAAGGAAAGTAATGCCATTTTTGAAACAGCAAAAGAACTGTTAGGAACTGCAGTTGATGTAATGAAAAAGAAATAAAGGTTTGGAGAGACATAAGCAATTAGCGTATTAGAAAATCAGTATAAATCAGATTAATATATGAGTAGAGAGCAACAGCGGGCGGAACTGCACCGCACTATCTGGAACGCAGCCAATCAGTTAGTTCACGGCGGGGTTTTAACGCCTGTGCAGTTTATGAACTACATGCTTGGTGGGCTATTCTATCGTTTTATCAGCGAGAATATCAGCGACTACCTGAATAAAAAGGTGCAAAGCACAGGCGACAAGAGTTTTGATTATGCCACCATTACAGACGAAATGGCTGAAAATGCACGGCTGGCAACTGTCGAAGAAAAAGGCTTTTATATTCTGCCGTCCGAACTGTTTGCGAATGTAGCAAAGAAAGCCAAGGACGATGCCAACCTGAATGAAACACTCGAACAGGTCTTCAAGAACATTGAAGGTTCGGCTATTGGCTACGAAAGCGAAGACGACATCAAAGGGTTGTTCGATGATTTTGATGTAAACAGTAAGAACTTGGGCGATACTGTACCCAAGCGAAACGAGCAACTACGCAAGTTGTTGGACGTTATCGGTTCTTTGCGGATGGGTGAATTTGCCGACCATGTAATTGACGCTTTCGGTGATGCCTACGAATATCTAATATCCATGTACGCAGCCAATTCCGGCAAAAAAGGAGGTGAATTTTACACACCACAGGAAGTATCCGAACTGCTGACAAAAATAACATTGGTGGGGAAAACCGAAGTAAACAAAGTGTATGACCCTGCCTGTGGTAGTGGTTCGCTGCTTTTGAATTTTGCCAAAATTCTCGGTAAGGACAATGTACGGCAGGGATTCTTTGGGCAGGAAATCATTCTGACTACCTACAACCTTTGCCGGATGAACATGTTTTTGCACAACATCAACTTCGACAAATTCAACATCGCCAATGGCGATACGCTCAAAGAGCCTGCACATTGGGACGATGAACCCTTTGAGGC
>JAITVO010000086.1 GCA_031285765.1 Cytophagaceae bacterium
CTGGCTTCGGCAATGGCTTGCAGTGTGGATATTTCACCGTCTTCCAGCTCCGACCACTCCCTGCCTTGCAGCAATAACTGCTTTTTGAAGTTGTGGAATTGCACGTAATTATCGTATTCCATCGTTTCAAAATCGCTGAAAGCAAACAGTGCCGGCATTTCGCGCAATACGGCATCTGCCCGCTCGTAATCGCCGGTAAACAGATGCGTTTCTGCCAAAGCATATTTGGCAAATGGCGTACGCACAACATCGTACCACTGTTTCAGGAGGTCGGTATTGAGCATGCTGTCCTGCAAAATAAATGAAATAGCATTGTCGCTCAATTCGCGCATTTGGTCGCTTACTTCACTCATTTTGGCGGAAAACTGCAAGGCTGCCATTTCGTATTCCGACAGTTCATTACCGTTCAGGTTTGCCAAAACAGTAGCGTAACCGTTTGCCTCAAACTCGGCGGCAAAATTATCGTACCTGACTTGAAGACGCATGTATGCTGAATCAAGTCCTGCTGTTATAGTATCTGCTGCCATCCATGCACAAAATGTTGAAGCACATTTGTTGGCATCGGCAGTGCTGATAATAACATTGGACGATGGATTGCAGGGCGTTAGATTACTGCCTTGACTGCAATAATAAAAAATCGAATGAGTGTTATTCACGGACAGGCTACTTTGGAGTGTGCTGTAAAAACTGTTATCTGCTCCAGCATCGGTTCTTCCTTGCATTCCTTTTATTGAATAGGGGGCTAAAACATAAATATCCTTTGTGTTATCCTTAAAACTATTGCATAAAAACTGTAATCCCGTGGCTAAATTAGCATGGGCATTAGCTCCCACTGCCTGTATAGCCCTGTCATTCTTATTGAAACTGTTTTTATATATCCGGTTTTCGGCTGCGCCTGAACCTCCTATTAATATGCCAACGCCAGTGCTAAAATAATTTTCCTCAATTTTGTAGCCACTCGAACTTAGACTTTCAAGCCCCAAACCGAAAATATTAGTAAGCAAACTGGCGATATTAGCGAATTTATTGCGAGTTACCTGATAATTGTTTGAACTTTTGATTGAAATACCGTAAGTATTGTTAGTAAATTCAGACTGATCAATGAGAATATCGTAAGGATTTCCTGCATTACCGGATTGAATACCGTATTTAAGATTTTTGAAAACTGACGGAGTTTTGTATTTCTCAGGGCAGCGGCAATCAATAGTAGCCATTGTGTATCCACCGCTACAATACTCACGAACTTTAAAGCCTGCATCCTGCGCAAAAATCCCTTTTCCGCCATGACTTTCCAAATTTTCAAACCTGCAACCGATAAATTTAATACCGCGCACTTTATTCAACTTAACATGTTGATTAAAATATTTTCCATTGATTGAAAAGCAGTTATTCGATTTAATGGAAAAGGTACATTGTGTAAAAGTACCAACATTATCAGAAATTGTTGTACCGTTGTGATTCTCGTACGAATCATAGTTGATTGCCTGTACATTATTGATAAACGCTGTTCCTGTTGCCTTAATAATACCTCCGTTGCCATTGGTTGGGTTGCCCGAAGCGGCATCTATGGCAATAATGGCGTTTTCGATGGTTGCGTTTGTCAGTATTACGCTGCCCTGTGTTTGCTCATTTTGATAAGTATTTGCAGTACCTTTAACAACTATGCCCTGCCAGAGTTTATCGGAATATATACCTGTCAATTTGGCTCCATTAACAATTAATTTGCTGCCGGGGGTAATGATGATTTTTGTGTTTGGAGCAAAATAGATATTTGATTTAATTGTTAAAGAGGCTCCATTAGTTACAGTCATATCGTTCAACACATCATATTCGTTTTGCCAAACGGTTGTTTGGCTAATTGTAGATGGAGCTACATAATGATTTACTGTAACCTTAAAATCTTTCAATAGTTTCGAATGAGTAAGATTATTGGTTTCGGCTCGTATCCAGCCTTCTCCGGATGTTATTCCTTTTACAGCAACATTTGCTGTTCCCTGCCCAGATACTATTGTTATGTTATTGCTGCATGTCCAGTTGATAACAGTTGACGAAGACGCGCTGGATGGCAAATGAACTGTATAAGTGGAATTTCTATTTAATGCAATATCTTTATCCCCCTGTATATAAGTTTCAATCTCATTGTACAGCCAGTTAACCAAATCAGCATCAAACGAAATATGTTCCATGTTTTTATTGAGCGGTCCCCAATAGGCGTTAAAGGGGGTTTTACCTTCGGCAACCAAATTGCGACTTGATATATCTGTCAGGTAATAGGTAATTCCTGATACATCAAGCACGCTAAGGGTGGGCATAAAACAGTGATTTTCTTTGGGTAAAGAATAATTGCTCACTTTATTTGCCAGAGCCGCTGCTACGAGCTTGAAAGTAGGATATTTACAACCCGGAGCGCCATCAATACTGTATTGTCCCGCATCAGCAGAAACAGTAAGCCAATGTGTAATCAATTCCCAAATAACCCACCACCTTGGGAACCATTCAGGATATGATCCTTTAAAAATCTCGCAGCTTCCGCTTGTTGGCCAATATCGAATTTTTGTTGCGTTAAAATTTATGCCTAAAACAGTTTTCCATGCTTCAAGTGCCATCTCGCACCCATTGCCATTTACAGTTGCATTAAGGCTTCCATTACTAACAGCAACTTTTCTTAAATTAGTTGGATATCCTATTGCATTAATGTTGTTGTAATATTGAGTATATACAGATAGGGCATATATATCGCGATGTTTTTTTAGCATTTGCCTTGCAGCTACGCAATTTATAAGGCTATTATATTTGTTTCTGGCCTCCTCTTCGCCACCTATATAACCATAGAAATACATAAATTCCTGCGCCCCAACAGAGATATTTGCCCCCTGATGAGGCGAATCGAACGAAACCCAAAGGCGGCAGTTGTGTTGACCATAGTTGGTGTTGGCATTGGAGTTTTGCTCCATATATGCCAGCGCGTAGCGCGTAATCTGTCCGCCCATGCTGGGACCTACCACCACAATTTCTTCCTTGCTGCCACTTGTTGTCAAACGGCGATTGATTTCGTTGATTACCTCAATGCACACCATGGCATTGCGCTCAATATAGCCGCCGCCATCGGGTAAATCGAGCAAAACCAAATCGTAGCCTTTGTTTAACAGCTGTTTTCCAACATGCTCGCTTTCGGGAAGTCCATAGCCCAGCATAGCCCACAAAGAAGCCTCACCTTTGTCATGTGTTTCAAATTGCCTTTCATTTTCGGGGTCAAAACCATCTACAATTAATACGGGCTTGCGTAATTTCCTGTCCGAGTTGGCGTAATAAATTCTGATATATCCTTGTGCATAATTACCCGACGGCGCCTGTCCCGAATAGTAATTGGTAAACGCAATTTTGGCTGTAATATCATCCTCCTCAGTGTAAGCCCATCCGCTGGTATTGCCTTTGGCGCTTCTAAGCACGGTATCATAATAAATGGTTGCATACGCTGTAAATGTTTGTCCGTTGCTGTATGTTGCCACAAAGCGCAGTGTTTTCTTTCCACTCAGGCTGTACGAAACCAAAACCGCTGTACCTGCCGATACGGTACGCAATCCCTGCCCATCGCCAAAATCCACACGCAGCAGGGTTAACTGAGTTCCCGTATTGTCGAATTTAAAACTGCTGTTGAAGCGAAAGGTTATCCCAGCCGCTCCAACAACTGAAGCCGACAATGGGGCTGCTACAAAAGCTGTTTTTTGCAGGTACATGGATGCTTTAACTGCCAGATTTTCTGCGACAGTGCCATCGCTGCCAAATATTAATTTCGCTTTGCCAACCACACTGTCCATCACATTAAAATTGTAGTGCAACATACCTACATCCACAATATTTGATGACGCACTGCTTTTTGCCTGTTCTTTAAAACTTTCAACAGTATGGGGCAATCGTGCCGAAGAAATAAAAGCAGCCCGATAGAGTTCGCTGTACGACTGTATAAAATGCCTGTAATTGCTTGTATCTACCAAAGCATTTACATTTGAATCAAAGTTTGTAAGGTTGGCAAAAGGCACAACTCTTTCGTAAAGAATACCCGTTGCTGCCTGTGTGCGGCTTACATTGACAAAAACGGAATCGAACTGTTCGGTATAGGTTTGCCCCATTTGTGCATGCAACGACAAACCCATAATTGCCATTGCAAAAAGTAATGTGTACTTTTTCATAATCAATAAGTTTTTAAATTAGTGTTCGTGTTAATTTACATATAATTTCAACGTATCAAGTTCAATTATACCTTGCGTATTTTTTACCGTATCAACAGAGAGTGTGAAATCTCTATCCCATACTGAATATTCATGTTTTACTCCCGGAATACGAGTAAGGTGAAAAAAATATTGCCATACATCGCATCGCTTAGTACGTTTAATAAAGCGTACCTGATATTTACCTGTTGCATCGGTGTACAGGGTGTCTTTTGGGGAGGAAGGGCCAAACATGCCGGCAGAGTATCCACAGTCAAGCCCTGCTGTAACATCTATTGTTGCTCCCTTTACGGGATACAGCACATTGTCCGCCGAGTCGTACACAAATACATAGCCAATGCCTGTAGCCTCGTAATAGGTTCTGGCATAGTAGTCTTCTTCTTTTTTGCAGGTGGTGGCTGCAAAAAGTATGCTCAATAGCAAGAGTAGTATTGAAGCATGTTTGCTTAATGTTTTCATAAATACATGTTTGAGTAAATGCTATTGTTCATTTTTTTCAAAATATCAAATGAAAGTGAATTGGCTTTTGTGTTTTTTATTTCTTTATCATGAATATTAAAAATCATATCTGAATCCTGTTTTTAAAACGCCTTGCGTTCCAAGTCCAAATTCCATGTTGAATTTATATTTTTTTCCTATCTCAAAGCCAAAAGCATTGAGATGAATTGCTGGGAAAAAGTAATATCTGGCATTGCTTTCGCTGCCTATAAGATAACTGTATGTCCTGTTATACAGTATGTCTTTATCCCGTACACTGAAAGTTATTCCCAAACAGAATCCATAATACAGAGAAATTTTATGCTGACGGTAATAAGTACGGCGATAGTTTCCCTGTAAGGTGAAATAATGCTTATAACCGCTGCCATTAACTGTATCGCTTGAAGAGCCAAACCATGATGACGAATAGTGGTACCACCAGTATCTGTCAATATGTTTGCCTACCCACGACAGTGATACTCCTAAACTGTGATTGGGGTTGCGATGATAATTATAGTTTAATGTGTAAGCTCCCAGATGATACATGTTGTAATACCTTCCGCCATCGCTCTTAACTTGTTCCGTATGGCAAAATACAGGCCCATCAATACTCCCGCCCAATCCATCGTTAGTGGGGTCTATAAAACCTATCGTAGGAAATATTCCTATGGAAAAACCAACTTCATGTTTGGTGTAGAGTGTGTTTTCTTTATCTTGAGCATTCAATAAACTATACACAAAAATACATCCTAAAACAAACAATGTTTTCATGTAAGTAAACTTTTAATTGTTTGCGGTTCAAATTCGTCGCCGGACGTATGACACTCGATAAGGAACAGTGCAAATGTTCCAATAGCTAAAAGAAAATTAATAGACTTCATAATAGTATAATAAAGAAGTTAATAAAAAAACGCCTCAAAATTCGGATATATTCAGATTAAATCAAAATATTTATGTGAGAAATATTGTTGAAAATCAAAAATACACCATGCCGCCTCATTATAATGTTTTGACCATCGGGATTAGAGTAATAAACAGCAGGATTAGGCGGTATAAAATCATCTGTATCATATTCTGCTGATACAGGCATCGGAGGCTGAGCAGGATAAACATAAAAAACTCCTTCCAATTTTTGTTTGTTTATGCCATTAACAGTAACCCCGTTTAGTTTGGCATCTATTGGCACCACAAACGACTGTACATAAACAGGCAACTCCGGCAGACCAATTTCAACAGTGGAGTGAAAACTGTTTTCTAAAGTAATTCTATCGTACTCGCCCGATTTTTCGATATGTATATCGGAGTGATACGAGGCTATACTTCTCGAAATATGTCCGTTGCAGTAAAAGGCAACAACCGTCAATAATACTATAGGTAAAATAATTCGTTTCATATCTGATTTTATTTGCTGATAAGAATTGCGTAACATGAGTAATATATCTGACTTTCTTGAATATAGCTCTTATTTGTGATGATTTAAAATTAGACGAACACGCACTATGCAGATTATTACTCGCATTGGTAAGTTATAAAAATGAATTTAGGTATTATTGCTGATAATCAGTCTATTTTTTTCTCTTCACTTTTAAGTAATCACTAATTTTTACTTGTCAAAAGAAGAAAAAGAGCTAAATTTGCCGCCTTGATTTTAATGTTGATACTCTAATAATCATGAAAGGTAAAGTTGTAATAATCACAGGGGCTTCATCGGGAATAGGGTTGGCGTGCGCACGTGAATTTGCCCGCAAAGGCGCTATTCTTTCACTGGCTGCCCGAAATATTGAAGCACTCGAAACTGTTGTAAAAGAGCTAATCCCGCAAGGATGCAAAGTTATTGCAACCCAAACCGACGTTAGCAATCCCTCCGAATGTCTGCATCTTGTGCGAACTACCGTAAAAACTTTCGGAAAAATAGACATCCTGATTAATAATGCAGGACTTTCGATGCGGGCGCTCTTTAAAGACGTAGAGTTGGATGTGCTGAAGAAGCTGATGGACGTTAACTTTTGGGGTACGGTGTACTGTACTAAATTTGCGTTTCCTTACCTTATGTCGTCCAAAGGCTCGGTGGTAGGAATATCATCGGTGGCAGGTTACGTGGGACTGCCTGCGCGAACAGGCTATTCGGCGTCGAAGTTTGCGATGAACGGCTTTCTCGAAACACTTCGTACCGAGAATCTGAAAACAGGCTTGCACGTTCTTGTGGCGGCGCCCGGCTTTACAGCGTCGAACATTCGCAAAGCCGCCCTTACAGCCAACGGAACTCCGCAGGGCGAAACTCCCCGCAAGGAAGAACGGATGATGAGCGCCGAACGCGTAGCACAACACATTATTCGTGCTGTCGAAAAACGAAAGAGCAAAATCATCCTTACCTTTGGCGAAGGAAAATTCACCGTGTTTGTCAATAAATGGTTTCCTTCGCTTGTGCGATGCATCTCGTACCGTAAAATGAGACGCGAACCGAACTCACCGCTGAAATAATGATTAATGATTGGGGTATATTACATATACCATTTTTCGATTGATTAAATTGAGGTGCAGATATAGGGATTTTGAATGGAAATGCAAGACAGGAAAAGTTTTTTTGCAGGTATTCCATAGAGACACGATTAATCGCGCCTCTACAAACCATATTATAAAAGAAATGTCAAGCGTAATATCCGATAATCGCACAATTTTTTTGATACATTTACTCCGAATATTTTTTTTATTCTGCATTTTTGCATACTTTTGTCGCTTGTTATGTATATGCAATTACACATCGAAGTTACTGTTTCCCTTGGGGAAAAGCATGGAAATACAAATGATATTTGCATAAACACATCATTCTTCATTGTAGAAATTTTGAAAGACCCGACTTTATTAATCGGGTCTTTTTTTATACCGACAATTATTCATTAATAAATTATTATGCAGATGAAAAACAGAAGTCTGGTTTCAATTAACGACTATTCCAAAGAGGAAATTCTGCGGCTGCTTGATGTTGCTGCCGAATTTGAAGAGAACACAGTTCAGCCCGTATTGACCGATAAGGTTATCGCAAGCCTTTTCTTTGAACCTTCGACGCGCACGCGGTTAAGTTTCGAAACGGCTATTAACCGACTGGGAGCTCGGGTTATCGGGTTCTCGGATTCGTCGTCGTCGTCCACAACAAAGGGCGAAACGCTGAAAGACACCGTGATTATGGTGAGTAACTATGCCGACCTTATTGTGATGCGCCATCCGCTGGAAGGCAGCGCCCGTTATGCTTCGGAGCAGTCGTCGGTGCCAATTGTCAATGCTGGCGACGGCGCCAATCAGCATCCTACGCAAACGCTGCTCGACCTTTATTCGATAAAAAAAACGCAGGGTACGCTCGAAAACCTGAATATTTTTATGGTGGGCGACCTTAAATACGGACGCACCGTTCATTCGCTGCTTATGGCGATGACACATTTTAACCCTACGTTTTATTTTATTGCTCCCGACGAGTTGCGAATGCCCAAAGAGTACAGACAGCTCCTCGAAAAAATGAATATTCCGTACTACGAAAAAACGGAAATGGATAATTTGAACGAAGCAGATATTTTGTATATGACCAGAGTTCAGAAGGAACGTTTCTCTGATTTGATGGAATACGAAAGAGTAAAAAATGCTTATATTTTGCAAAACAGTATGCTCAACAATACGAGGAATAACTTGCGCATTTTGCATCCGCTACCGCGTGTAAACGAAATTCATACCGACGTTGACGCCAATCCTAAGGCATATTATTTTACCCAGGCTGAAAACGGCGTTTATGTGCGGATGGCAATTATAGCCATGATTTTAGGAATAAAATAAATTACGGACTTTTAAAATTTCATAACTATGTCAACACAAAAGCAATTACAGGTAAGCGCCATCGAAAATGGCACCGTTATCGACCATATACCCGCAGGTTCGCTGTTTGCAGTAATCAGCATATTGGGGCTCGATAAAATTCCCAATCAAATAACTTTCGGCGCCAATCTCGAAAGCGGCAAACTTGGAAAAAAGGCGATTATTAAAGTTGCCGACAAGTTTTTCGAGAACGACGAAATCAACAAAATATCGCTGGTTGCGCCTCATGCCAAACTAAATATCATCCGTAACTACGAAGTAGCTGAAAAGAAGGATGTGGAAGTTCCCGACGAAATTATCGGAATCGTAAAGTGCTTCAATCCTAAATGTATTACCAACAACGAAACGGTTGTTACCCGATTTCGCGTGGAAGACAAAAAAAACATCGCCCTCAAATGCCGATACTGCGAAAAAATTACTACAAGGCAGGAGATATTAATGATTAATGGATAATGGATAATGGATAACTGTTAATCGTTAAAATAAAAGAAATATTTTGAAAATAAAGAATATTTCTTTTGCTGTTAGGGTTGTGAATCTGTATAAATATTTAAGTGTAGAGCAGAAAGAATTTGTTTGGTCGAAACAGAGTTTGCGCAGTGAAACATCCATAAGCGCTAATGTTAATGAAGCCGAACACGCAGAAAGTAAAGCCGACTTTGTTCATAAAAGGTAATAACCTAAAAAGAAAAACTAAGCAATTTATTGGCTCGAATTATTACAGGCTACTAAATCAACAATTCGACAGCATCAACGCCGATGCTGTCGAAATAATAAATCTAATCACAAGCAGCATTAAAACTGTCAAAAATATTAATCGTAAATCATTATAAAGAGGTGGAAATCAACACAGCGCGTTTTTTAGTAAGCAATCAGGAAGTAACGAAATGTCCTGCGCCGCAAAAGCCCGAATATGCTTTTATTGGACGTTCAAATGTTGGCAAGTCGTCGCTTATCAATATGCTTTGCCGAAGCAAATATTTGGCAAAGACCTCGTCAACTCCGGGAAAGACACAGTTGATTAATCATTTTGTGATAAACGAAAAGTGGTATTTAGTCGATTTGCCCGGATACGGGTATGTTCGCTCGTCGAAAGCAAAACGCGACGAGTTTAGTGTAATGATTACCGACTATGTTTGCAAGCGCGAAAACCTTATGTGCCTCTTTGTTTTGATCGATTCGCGCCATGAGCCGCAGAAAATAGACCTCGAATTCATGGAAATGCTGGCAAACAACGAAGTTCCGTTTGCCATTGTATTTACAAAAGCCGACAAACTCGGCAAAGAAAAAATTAAAACACAGGTCGAAAATTATAAAACCCGCCTGCTGGAAGATTGGGAAGAACTTCCCTCCATTTTTATTACCTCCGCCGAAAAGCGAGAAGGCAGGGACGAAATTCTTCAGTTTATTGACGAAGTGGGGAATGAGTGGAAAGTGGAGAATTGAGAAATATTACAATAAATTCTCAACCCTCCAATTTCAACTCTCAATTCTACGGTACTTCAACAGCGTTCAATATTTCGCTGATGATTTCCTCCGATGCAATGTTGTTGGCTTCGGCTTCGTACGAAAGACCGATGCGGTGGCGCAGCACATCGTGGCAAACGGCGCGGACATCTTCGGGAATAACATACCCTCGGCGTTTGATAAATGCGTAGGCTTTTGCCGCCATTGCCAAACTGATGCTGGCACGGGGCGATGCGCCGTACGAAATCATTTCGCGAAAGCGTTCGAGTCCATAATTTTCGGGAAACCGCGTGGCAAAAACAATATCGACGATGTATTTTTCAATTTTTTCATCCATGTAAACATCCTTTACCACTTTGCGGGCTTTAATGATGTCGTCGGGCTTCAGAATAGAAGTCGCCTTTGAAAATGTCTGCGCCAAATTGTGACGAATAATTTCCTGTTCTTCAGCCTTTGTAGGATAGGTGATGACCACTTTGAGCATAAAACGGTCAACTTGCGCTTCGGGTAGCGGATAGGTTCCTTCCTGCTCAATAGGGTTTTGCGTTGCCAGCACAAGAAAAGGTTCGGGCAGGCGATAGGTTTGATCGCCCAGCGTAACCTGACGTTCCTGCATGGCTTCGAGCAATGCGCTCTGAACCTTTGCGGGGGCGCGATTAATTTCGTCGGCAAGTACAAAGTTGGTGAAAATGGGACCTTTTTTTACGGCAAATTCTTCGCGCTTTTGGCTGTAAATCATCGTACCCAAAAGGTCGGCAGGCAAAAGGTCGGGCGTAAACTGAATACGACTGAACTTGGCGTCCACTATATTCGAAAGCGTTGTAATTGCCAGTGTTTTGGCAAGTCCCGGAACACCTTCGAGCAGAATATGTCCGTCGGACAGCAGTCCAATCAGCAGGCTTTCGACCAAATGTTTCTGCCCTACAATTACCTTGTTCATTTCAATTGTAAGGAGGTCAACAAACGAACTTTCGAGCTTGATGCGCTCATTCAGTTCTTTAATATCCACAGTTTGATTCATACTACATATATATTTAATTTTTTTGTCTGGCGCAGCCATGCAATAATTGTTCCAAAGTTTGCGAAGAAAATGATTGTGTGAAAGTTTAATACAATTTTGCAAAATGAGATTTTGACTTTATAACCTTACAAATACTGTTTATATTTTATACAATTGCTATCGCAACTGGCTTCCCAATCATTATGCAACCCACAATTACAATTGTCAATGGTTAATTATGATTAAATATGGAAATAAAGTGGGTTAAAGTGGTTGGATGTGTTTTGAAAATGTTCTAATTTTGACTGCGAATTTCTCGAATAATTATGATTACGTTTATAGGTGATTTTGAGTGCAGAGCCGATGCGAAAGGGCGTATTGTGTTGCCATCCGCTTTTAAAAAAGTGGATGGACAAGATAATTTATGCTTTGTGGCGCGGAAGCATCTATTCGAAAATTGCCTTGAACTCTATCCGTACAATCATTGGGAAGAGTTGCTGGAACAGTTGCGGAAAAAGTTGAATCCCTACAACCGCAAGCACGACCAGTTGATGCGAAGTTTTTTTAAAAGTGCGGCTGAACTACCGCTCGATGGAAACGGGCGTTTTTTGGTGCCTCGCCGACTGATGGAACAAATTGGCGCCGAGCGCGATGTTGTATTGGTTGGTATTGATAAAAAAATTGAATTGTGGGCACAAGAGACATACAATTCAATGGGCGACAACACGGAAATTCTCGCTTCTCTGGCTGAAAATATTCTTGGAAAAGACGAAACAGAAAACTTTTAAACATTTACTGGAAACTGTCGGAATTTCATAAATCATCATCGTACCTTATTATATATTACAAAATGGAAACCTACCACATACCTGCACTGCTCAAGCCAACAACTGAAGGACTGAATATCAAGCCCGACGGAACGTATGTGGACCTGACTTACGGCGGCGGCGGACACAGCCGTGAAATTCTTGCGCGATTGGGTACGAATGGGCGACTGATTGTTTTCGACCAGGATGAGGATGCGTGGGAAAATAGAATTGACGACGGGCGATTGATTTTTGTGCGGCATAACTTCCGCTTTCTATATCATTTTCTGAAATATATAGAGATGATTCATGTGGATGGTATTCTTGCTGATTTGGGCGTATCGTCGCATCATTTTGATGTTGCCGAGCGTGGCTTTTCATTTCGTCTCGACGGACTGCTTGATATGCGCATGAACCGTAACGCAACGGTAACGGCGGCAACCGTTTTAAACAGTTACAGTGAAGAACAGCTTGCGGCGCTGTTCCGGATTTATGGCGAGATAACATCGGCAAACCGGCTTGCCCGCGAAATTGTGGCGTGCCGCGCAAAACAGCCCATACATACCACTGCCGAACTGAAAGATGTTGCGTCGAAGTTTGCTCCAGCACGTGATGCTGCACGTTTTTTGTCGCAGGTTTTTCAGGCGTTACGAATTGAAGTGAATGGCGAGATGGACGCACTGAAAGAGATGATGGACGCTTCGGTAATGGTGTTGAAAAAAGGCGGACGATTGGCAATTATTTCCTATCATTCGCTTGAAGACCGCATGGTTAAAAACTTTTTTCGCACAGGCGATGTTAACACTTCGGAGCCCGAAACCGATATTTATGGACGAATTGACGTTCCGTTTAAAGCCATCACCCGAAAAGTGATTGTGCCCAATGATGACGAAATTGAAGCAAATCCGCGTGTGCGAAGCGCCAAACTTCGTATTGCCGAAAAACTGTAATATTATTTGTCATGAATCAGAATAACAACAGCGATTTTACGCCCGAACAGGACGACTCGAAACATTTTACCATAAAAGAATTGTTGCGAGGCAATGTTGTGGCTACCCAATTTTTTAAAAAGAACTGGCAATATATACTCTTTCTGGTTGTTCTTGCATTGATATATATCAACAACCATTTTGAGGTAGAATCGCTGATGAAAGAACATCTGCAACTGACAGAGGAACTGAAAGAACTGAAGTACGAAGCCATTACCACATCGTCGGAACTGATGAAAAAGAGCCGTCAGTCGGAAGTGGTGCAAAAAGTGCAGGAAAACAATCTCGGACTGGAAGTGCTGACTACGCCACCGAAAACGGTTGTGGTGGAATAATGGTTAATAACTAACTCATGTTACGCAATTCATTTTTATTGTTGATGCATATCAAAAATTGTTGTGTAATTCAATCTATAACGAAAAGTGTAACAACATTAGCTATTCAACGGGTGCATTATGTTGTGAGTGTCAAAATATAGTATTGCAAAAGCTGAAACAGGCATTTATTACACCTCACATATCATTGGGCAAGTGCCAACAGGCAGTGAGGAAGCATCACATATCATTTGGCAAGTGCCAAGAGGCAGTGAGGAAGCGTCGAACATTATTTGGCAAATGCCAATAGGCGGAGAGGAAGATTCACGCAGTATTTGGCAAGTGTTAATTGGTAGCCTTGAAAAGGCTTAATTTTGGATATACCGATTTTCAATTCAAGACAATGCGTAACATTAGTAACTAAAATAAAAGGCGATGAATATTAAACAAAACATAGTGTTTCGGTTCGGGATATTTTATTTCCTGTTTATAGTCGTTGCTGTCGTTATTGTTGTGCAGGTGTTTATTCTCAAATTCATTAATAAAGATGAGTATAAATTGCCTGTCAAAGACGAAGCCAACAGTAATGTGGTGGAGGCAAATCGCGGCGATATACTCGATGTAAATGGCAAAAAAATCGCCTGCTCGGTGCCTACCTATCGCATCTATATGGATATGGCGCCAAAAGGAGAATTGCCTGATAAGGTTTTTAATGCAAATGTCGATTCGCTGGCAATATGCCTTTCGCGTTTTTTTAACGACAAAAGTGTGGCGGCATATAAAAAAGAGTTACTTGCAGCCCGCCGCAACAAACTTCATTATTATATGGTGCATCCGCGAAAGATTACGCACACCGAATTGCAGAAAGTTAAACAGTTTCCTGTATTCAGGCTCGGACGGAGTAAGGGCGGCTTTATTCCCGAACAATACGACAAGCGCGAACTGCCTTTCGGGTCGCTGGCGGCACGTACCATCGGCAAACTGTATGGCGAAAGCGAAAAAGGCGGCATGGTGGGAATCGAAAATGCTTTCAACGAAAGTTTGAAAGGTGTGAATGGACTGAGCATTATGAACCGCATTGCAGGACGATGGATTCCAGAAACTGTGGTTTCGCCTGTTGATGGTTGCGATTTAACTACCTGCCTCGACATTTCGATTCAGGATGTTGCCGAACACTCTTTGCGCAAGCAGCTCGAAAAACACGATGCCCGCTATGGCGTTGCCATACTGATGGAGGTGCAGACAGGCGCAGTTAAAGCCATCGTTAATCTTCATCGACAGTCGAAAGGCGTTTACACCGAAGATCATCTCAACTATGCCATTGCCGAAAGCGCTGAGCCGGGTTCAACCTTTAAACTTGCGTCGATGATTGCCCTGCTCGAAGACGGCGCCGTTAAGCTAAACGATACTATTGACACCGGAAACGGAGCCTTTAAATTCTACGACCGCATTATGCGCGACAGCAAAGAGGGCGGTTACGGAAAAATATCGGTACGTGAAGCATTCGAGAAATCGTCGAACATCGGCATCTCACGCCTTGTGTTCAACAAATACAAGGAGAATCCGCGCCGGTTTGTTGATGTGCTTTACCGCATTGGGCTCAACGATTCGCTCGGAATTGCGCTCAAAGGCGAAGGCAAGCCCGCCATTAAGTATCCGGGCGATAAAACATGGTCGGGAGTTACACTTCCATGGATGTCGATTGGCTACGAAGTGAAACTTGCGCCGATACAAACGCTGACGCTGTACAACGCTGTTGCCAACAACGGTAAAATGGTGCGTCCCATGTTTGTAAAGGAAATCAGCCGCAACGGAAAAGTTATTGAACGCTTCAGTCCTGAAGTTATTAACTCGTCCATCTGTTCAAAAGAAACCGTTGCAAAAGTGCGCGAACTGCTTGTGGGTGTGGTCGAGAACGGAACAGCAAAGAACATCAAGAACAGTTTTTATTCCATTGCAGGAAAAACGGGAACTGCACAGATTGCCAAAGGTGCAGGCGGATATCGAAGCGGCGGCGTTGAATATCAGGCGTCGTTTGTGGGATATTTTCCTGCCGACAAGCCCAAATATTCGTGCATTGTGGTGGTCAATGGGCCGTCGAACAATGTGTATTACGGAAACATTGTGGCTGGAACCGTGTTTCAGGAGATTGCCGACCGCGTATATGCTTCGGATTATAATATGAACCGGCAGCCTGCTCCTGCCGAAATGCTCGCACAAGGCGTTTATCCATATTCAAAAGGCGGAATGGCAAATGAACTGACAACCATTTGCAATGAACTTAACATTGGCGCTGCGCCCGACAAAAAGGCAAAAGGATGGCTTTCGACACAAACCACCGAAACCGGAATTGCCTTTAGCCCGAAAACTGTTACCAAAGGCATTGTGCCGTCGGTAATAGGGATGGGCGCAAAGGACGCCGTTGCCATACTCGAAGACTTGGGTATGAATGTTCGGATACAGGGCGTGGGCAGAGCAATATCGCAGTCACTCAAAGCAGGAACAAAGTACAGTAAAGGAAATACGATATTTATTAATCTGGATAATTAAAACACGGATAAAAAAACGGGGGAGCACAGATGACGCAGATAACACAAATTTTTTATCCGCAAAAATCTGTGTCATCCGCGTTCAACCAATTTATAATGTATAATAAGATATGAAACTCGAACACTATATTAACGGAATAACCGTAGCCGAACAGCGGGGCGAAGCAAACCCCGACATCGTGTCGATTACTTTTGATTCGCGCAAAGCTGGCAAAGGCGTTATGTTTGTTGCCATGCGGGGAACCAAAACCGATGGGCACAACTATATCGATGCTGCCGTTAGAGCCGGCTCGCCTGTAATTGTTTGCGAAAGGGCGCCCGAAGGCAATTTCCCCAATACCGTTTTCATTCGTGTAAACGATACTGCTGAAACGCTTGGGCATCTGGCAAACATTCACTATGGCAACCCTGCGCAACAGTTGCAGCTGGTGGGCGTAACAGGTACCAACGGCAAAACGACCATTGCCACGCTGCTCTACCGACTGGCAATGGAGATGGGGTATAAGGCGGGGCTTTGTTCAACCATTGCCAACTATATCGACGGTATGATGTTTGAAACCGCAAACACCACGCCCGATGCGCTTACGCTGAACAGCCTGATACGTCAGATGGTTGACGCCGGCTGCACATACTGCTTTATGGAGGTAAGCTCGCACGCAGTGGTACAGCAGCGCATTGGCGGACTGAAATTCAAGGGCGGCATTTTTACAAACCTTACGCACGACCATCTCGACTATCATGGTACATTCGATGCCTATCTGAAAGCAAAGAAGATGTTTTTTGACAATCTGGGGAAAGATGCTTTTGCACTGGTAAACGTGGACGACCGCAACGGCAGGGTGATGATGCAGAATACGGCTGCCGCCCAATATACCTATTCGCTGCGCGAGATGGCTGATTATAGAACAAAGATTATTGAGAGCATTGCCGAAGGGATGCAACTCTCTATTAAAGGAAATGAATTTTGGACACCGCTGATTGGCGCTTTCAACGCATCGAACCTTACTGCCGTGTATGGCGCTGCCGAACTGCTCGGATGGAATACCGACGAAATACTTGTGAACCTGAGCAAACAGACTTCGGTGGACGGACGCTTCGAAACCATACGTGCAGCAAATGGAGTAACTGCTATTGTAGATTACGCCCACACGCCCGATGCGCTGAAGAACGTAATTGAAGCTATCAACGCCATACGGAAGCCCGGCAACAGGCTTTTGATTGTGATTGGCGCCGGCGGCGACCGCGACCCGCTCAAACGTCCCGCAATGGCACGAGAAGCTGTTGAGGGTGGCGACTTGGTGATACTTACTGCCGACAACCCGCGCAGCGAAGACCCTGAAGCCATCATCGACCAGATGCTTACAGGCATTAGTGAAGCAAACCGCTACCGTGTACTGTGCATCGCCAACCGGCGCGAAGCAATACGCGCCGCCTGCCTTTCGGCTCAAAGCGGCGACATGGTGCTCATTGCCGGCAAAGGACACGAAACCTATCAGGAAGTGAAAGGCGAAAGAAAATACTTTGACGACAGGGAAGTGGTACGGCACCACTTTTCAATGGTTAATGAATTGAAGAATTATACTCAAGCATAATTAATTATGCGAACATAATCAACAATGGGGCATGCCCCATTGCCGATGCAGGAAGCAATAAGGGTATTAATCCACTTGTAAATAAATAAAACTGAACAGTTAAAGCTGGAATCCCCTATTATTTGCAAACTATTTTTGTTTGAGTATAAAAAAAGAACAGACCATTATCAATTATGAGGAAAGCAAAGCCCACTAACCACTAACCACTAATCACTAACCACTAACCACTATCTAAAATGTTATTTACATTATTTGAATATCTAAAGTCAATCAACATACCCGGAGCGGGGATGTTTCAGTACATTACGTTTCGTTCGGCAATGGCGGTTATCTTTGCGTTGCTGATAGCAACCGTGTTTGGCAAAAGGATGATACGCTTGCTGCAGCGCCAGCAGATAGGCGAAGTAGTGCGCGACCTCGGGCTCGAAGGGCAGTATCAGAAAAAAGGAACGCCTACAATGGGTGGCATCATTATTATAACATCCATACTGATACCGGTACTGCTGTTTGCCCGATTGTCGAACATCTACATTATTCTTATGCTTGTTACAACAGTATGGCTGGGCGTTATCGGCTTTCTCGACGACTATATCAAAGTATTCAGGAAGAACAAGGAAGGACTTGCGGGGCGTTTCAAAATAATTGGACAGGTAGGGCTGGGATTGATTATCGGGCTGACGCTCTATTTTAGCAACGACGTAAAGGTGCGCGTAAAAATTCCTATTACGCAGGAGCAGGCAGTTGTACTTGGCAACAACGAGTTGCAGCATGTTACCGAAGATGTAAAAGCGCCCATGACCAACGTTCCCTTTTTTAAGAACAGTCAGTTTAACTACTCGTCGCTTGTTGGTTTTCTTGGCGAAAAGGCAAAAAAGTGGGGCTGGGTAATCTTTGTACTGATAACCATCTTTATCATTACCGCCGTATCAAATGGCGCCAACATCACCGACGGGCTCGACGGGCTGGCAACTGGCGTTTCGTCCATCACAGGCATAACGCTCGGCATATTTGCCTACTTGAGCGGACACGTGCTCTATGCCGACTATTTGAATGTGATGTACATTCCCAACAGTCAGGAGCTGGTTGTGTTTATGAGCGCCTTTATTGGCGCCTGCGTAGGTTTTTTGTGGTACAACTCGTTTCCTGCACAGGTGTTTATGGGCGATACCGGCAGCCTCACCATTGGCGGCATTATAGCCGTATTTGCCATACTGATACGCATCGAACTGTTGATACCAATATTGTGCGGCGTGTTTCTGGTCGAAAATATTTCGGTAATGATGCAGGTAGGATACTTTAAATATACCAAAAAGCGATTTGGCACAGGGAGGCGCATCTTCCGAATGGCGCCACTTCATCACCACTATCAGCTGAAGGGTTACACCGAATCGAAGATAGTTGTCAGGTTCTGGATTATAAGCATCATTCTGGCAGTATTAACTATCGTAACCTTAAAAGTAAGGTAGCTATATATATATTTAATGTGCAAATTGGTACAGTAAATATGAACATGTATATATTGAATATGCAAACAGGCATAGTAAATATGAACATGTATATATAGAATGTGCAAACAGGCATAGTAAATATAAACATATATATATTGAATGTACAAATAGGCATAGCACACATGTAACACATATATATTGAATGTACAAATAGGCACAGTATATTTGAACATGTATATATTGAATGTGCAAATCATTAATTGATAATGACGTTAGGCGTTTTCCAATGCGTAACTCCAAGATTGATATGGAGCAGAACGCAACGGAAGTACAAAACATTGAATATCGCCGAATAAATTTATCAAAAAAAGACTTTTGGCATACTTCAACTATAATAATATTATTATTTTTGCATTCGATTATAATTCCAAACAAATCAACTATAATATAGTTAGCAAGGGGTTGACGACCCAAATGAAAGGGGATGTGAAAGTGAAAACCTAAAAAAGAGTAGCCGAGAAAAAGCCGATTGAAGATTTATTATCATTTCTAAAAACAGAGATAAATGAATCCTTGTATATTGGCATAACTTATAATCTATAGCTATAGTTGATTGTAGTTGGACTTTTTGACACACCTCTTTCATAAACCTCTGTTCAAAAATAAAAGATGAAAATAACGATTGTATTATTTATTATTTGTCTATTGTGTTCATCATGTGGCATGATGATGAAATCCATGATGGGCTTAAAAAATCCGAAAGTTGAGAGTTATGAAACTATAAACGAATTGATATATGAAGTTGGATGTAGCAATTTTCCAAATTATACTCTTGTTGGAACAAGCGACAGTTCGATTATTTACAACAATATATTTAAATCGTCTATAGGCTCACTCCTTTTTGATAGTTTAGGAAACAGGTTGTGTCGTTTAGACAAAAAGAAATGTACAGGAGTAGTGCTTTCCGAATTGTTTAAAAGTGGTACTGGTAATGATTTTATTCTTTGTCAAAACGATACTGCAAATTTAACGCATGTACTGAAAGAGCTACAACTGGTTTGTGGTTCACAGTATGAAAAGAAACATGATTATTATCTTGTTTTCTATTGGAGTCGATTTTTAGGAGGAGAGCGGAGGGTAAAAGATAATCTTAAATGGATAAAGTCTATTAGCAACAATTCTGAACATGATATAGCTGTTATTTTAGTTAATACAGATCTACAAGAAAGTTGGGGTTTAAAAAAGGGGGACAAAATGAAACTGAAAATTAAATTTATCGGGAATAAATCTGCATCAGTAATTCTTGGAGAAATCCCATATATATAATTGTACGCAATGTAAGTAGCTCAACAGAATTAATTTAAATGATGTTTTTCCGGTTTCATATACGTTATACCAATGCTAACGGCAACTTTAGAATGGATGCGCGTCTTGTGAACTTTAAATATCATGCA
>JAITVO010000132.1 GCA_031285765.1 Cytophagaceae bacterium
CCGAAATTGATGAATATTTCGAAAAGTTTAATAAATAAAACCCGCACAAAATGAACAAAGTTATTGAAACCAGCGATTTGGTAAAAATCTATTCAACAGGCGCGTTGGAAGTCTGCGCGGTCGATCATGTAAACCTCACGATAGAACAGGGCGAGTTTACTGCCATTGTAGGACCTTCAGGCTCGGGCAAAACCACGTTACTCAACATGATTGGCGGATTGGACAAGCCCACCGGCGGACAAATCACGGTCGATGGCGTGGACATTACCACGCTTACGCAAAAACAATTAGTCGATTTCCGTCTGCGGAATATCGGCTTCGTGTTTCAGCAGTACAACCTGATTCCGGTGTTGACGGCGTTTGAGAACGTGTCGTTTATCATGGAGCTGCAGGGCAGGATGAAAAAGGAAATCGACGCCCGCACAAAGGAAATCCTGTCCGACGTGGGACTTGCCGACCGGTTGGCGAGCCGTCCTGCACAGCTTTCGGGCGGACAGCAGCAGCGTGTGGCAGTGGCTCGCGCAATGGCCTCGCGTCCCAAATTCATCATTGCCGACGAGCCTACCGCCAACCTCGACAGCAAAACCACCGAAAAACTGCTCGAAATGATGCTTGAACTCAACCAAAAGGAAAATGTAACCTTTCTCTTTTCCACGCACGACCAGCGCGTGATGAACAAAGCACGGCGGGTTATAACGCTCGAAGATGGAAGAATGGTTTGACGGTTGCCGAATTTATTCCGTGCAACGTTCCAAAACGGTTACGTGGCAAATACCAAACATCCCGCTAAGGGTAGCGATAATGAGAATGTCCGTCTTACCAACACCTACGGCAATTATATCTCCGTTGCTGCTCACGGTTACAATGTCGGGATCGGTCGTAAGCCACACCACCGTATTCTCCCTGTCGTAAGGCTCAAACCTTTCCGAAAGAGCAATCTTGTCGCCAACAGAAAGCGTGATATCAATTTCGCCAAGAAGAAAATTGGTTTTTGAAGAGTCGTCTTCCTTGTTGCACGAAGAGCACAAGAGCAAAACAAATAAAAAAATGATTGGAATTTTTTGCATCAGGTCAATTTTCAACATGCAAATATACACAAAATTTCCGAATTCAAAAAAAATGTTACCTTTGCAGAAAATATTTTGCGGAATGCGTAAAATACAACTATACGGAGCTTTGTTCGTAGTTTGTGGTTTAGGGCTTACGTGCAGCGGCTATGCGCAAAACAAAAAAACGATGTCAATCAATTTTGGCGGCTACGTTTCCGAAATGCCTTCTGCGATGTGGCTCGACAGGCCTCAATCGACCTTTTATTGGCAAAATCTGGCACATAACAGGCTTAATTTCTCCTGTAATTTTGCTGAATATTTCACCGTAGAAGCCGGTTTACGAACACGTTTTATATTCGGCAGCAACATGCTGGTAAATCCCGATGAAATGAGTTTCGACAAGGGATGGACTGACCTTACATGGAATATTTTTTATGGAAACCGTAACAGCTTTTCCACGCTGCTGAACACCTCTTTCGACCGCTTGAATTTCATATTTGAAAAAGACAGATGGCAGATAAAACTTGGGCGTCAGCGCATCAACTGGGGACAGAATTTTGTATGGAATCCCAACGATATTTTTAATACCTACTCGTTTTTCGATTTCGATTACCCCGAACGCCCTGGCTGTGATGCATTGCGGACAACTTTTTTCCACAGCGCCACAGCGAGTACCGAGTTTGCCATGGCAGTCAATCATTACGGCAAACTGACGGCGGCTGTGATGCACCATTTCAACTGGCGGAATGTCGATTTTCAGATTATCGCCGGCGAGCAGACAGAGGACGACATGGTTTTGGGCGGTGCCATAACGGGTGATGTAAAAGGTGTAACAATCCGCAGCGAGTTTTCGGCTTTTCAGCCGGTGAGTAATTTTACCGATACCGTAACAACTGTCGCCGTGTCGCTCGGATTGGATTATGTTTTCGCAAACTCGCTCATGTTGCAAACGGAGGCACTGTATAATAATGCAAGCCAAACCACAGGTGCGGGCAACATCATGTCGCTGGTTGCCGGACAGCTGTCGGCAAAAAAACTGTCCATTTGCGATTGGAACCTCTTTGCACAGGCGTCGTATCCATTTACGCCCCGCTTCAACGGCGCCGTTTCTATGATGTATTTCATTGACGCAAAAGCATTCTATTCCGGTTTATCACTCGACTTTTCGCTGCTCGACGACCTCGACCTGTCGCTGATGGCGCAGTATTTCCACTCCACCGAACCGAAAATGAATCTGATGCTGGGTTTTGCAAGGTTGAAGTATTCGTTTTAACAGTATTGCTGTTACTTCCAAAAATAATATTCTGCCAAATGTGTGAAAATTTAGAATTTTAACAACGTTTATCAGTCAGGTTGGTTAAGTCTTCTTTGTCGTACATACTTTATAGATTGAGCAACCATAAAGATACAACAAATTGATTTACTCAACCAACTGATAAATCCTCCCTGTTAATTCTGATAAAAGAACCACCAAAACTGTTAATTCAGTCAATAACCAAATCTGTTGAAGCATCAATATGTTCACAGATGATTAATATCACTACTCTTCAATTAATTGCATCCCCATTGACTCTAACCATCGCTTGTAAGCCTCCACATCGTAAGTGATACCTAACTCTTCGAGGTGGTATTTTAAAGGTGGAACCCCTATTTCACGTCTTAATTTATCTGCTTTTTCAACATCTTTAACTGGATAGCTAAATGATTGATTGTCTAATTGAAAAGTGGAATTACCGTATCTTGAATAGTCAACAGCTGGCTTAGCGTTAATGATTTTAAATCTGTGAAATATAGCAATATCTATAATATCGGCATACCGCTCCGGATCCAAATCACCATCAGATATGCCCGCCAAGATTTTATCGTTCCATATTTCCAATATCATTTCAGATTGTTGATGGGTAATTAAAGTTTCATAATTTTTCATGGATTCAAAGTCCAAATCCCTGACTCCAAGAAGATGTCCGTATCGCTTTGTTAATTCTGTCAATTTTACCAGATTTATACTGTCCACACGTAAAAACTCTTCACGGGAAACATCCGTTAGCCTTACTCTTTTGTCCTCTTTATACAGTGAATCTATCAGACTTATCAGTTCTTTATCATAATTTAAAGATGCAATAGAATAGTAATGATTACCTGTTGGCGGAATTAGAAAGGATAAAAAGTATAATAAAAGGTTGTGCATAAGCCTGATAATTTGTATTTTGTAATCGCTAAAGAACATAATACAACAACATTAAATCAAG
>JAITVO010000170.1 GCA_031285765.1 Cytophagaceae bacterium
CTGCATACCTTTGTAAGAGCTTATGAGCGGATAGTTTTCCACAGAAGTTTGACAGCCGTCTTTGTGCCCTCAAGCCATGTGAAAAATAATTTTGACATCGGAATTATATGCATGAATAAGACAGTCTAATGTGCGGGCGGCATGAATAGGTATGCTTCGAGACGATTTCGGGAGGCATCGCGGGCGCCGAACTCATTTCCTGCAAGACTATGTAGTCCCAATTTCCATTTTTTATTGCATTTATCAGCGCTTTGTTTTTCAAATGTCCCGACAAACAAGCGTTCCTCTCCGGTGTGAAATACTGTACAGGCAATGTTTATTTTTTGCGATACGCCATTTTTTACCATTTGCGGCATATCGTGAAAAAGTTTAGCTGTTTCCTATCATCAGAAGACGAACCGAATCGGTTTTCACCGATAAAAAGGCGAAAGATACAATAAATATTCCAAGCAATAAGAGCATTTTTTTGCATAATCATAACTTGTATTTTTTTTGCAATGAGTAACAATTTCGGCGTCGCGCAAAAAATATAGTTATCAGGTCTAATCAATGTTGTTTATTTCCGATACAGGCTCAAACAGATGCGTGTCTTCGCATCGCAATGTTTTGCCCTGAAATTTTTTGATAAGATTATAATTATGAGTTGCCATAATAATAGCCTTTCCGGTTCCCGATATTCGGTTAAGCAGTTTCATTAAATCATCCGAAGCATCGGGGTCGAGATTTCCGGTAGGCTCATCAGCCAAAATTAGTTCGGGTTCGTTAAGGAGCGCCCGCGCAATACCAATTCGCTGCTGTTCGCCACCCGAAAGTTGGTGCGGCATTTTATAACCTTTATGAACCATGTCAACTTCCGAAAGCACCTCTCTTACGCGATGGTCCATTTCGGTTTTATTCTTCCATCCGGTTGCTTTCAATACAAAAATAAGATTCTCGTAAACATTGCGGTCAATCAGCAATTGAAAATCTTGAAAAATAATACCTATTTTCCTGCGAAGCCAAGGAACTTGTTTGATTTTAATATTATGCAAATCGTACCCCAGCACAAATCCGGTTCCATGTAAAAGCGGAATTTCGCAATAGAGCGTTTTTAGCAGGCTTGACTTCCCGCTACCTACACGCCCTGTTAAATAGAGAAATTCTCCGGACTGAAGCATAAGATTGACATTTCTTAAAATAATATGCTCTTCCTGCCTTATCATTACATCCGACAGTTCAATAATATTTCCGGTCGAGTTAGTAGTATTGATATTATTTTTAAACATAGTTTTCTAAATTTATTTTGTAAAATTACATGCAAAAGTAATCCATTTTATGCCCACGTCAAAAAAAGTATATATTATTAACTCATGTTGGGCAATTTGCATTCATATTACGATGCACCTGTAAGCAGCACCACTGCCAAAGAAACGCATATTGCAGCCCCACCAACAAATGTTATCCTTTTATTAGGTTTGTCAGGCACTGCGATAACATTATATCGGTCGGGTGCATCTTCGGGACTGTTGATGCCAACCACCATTACGTCGCTTGTGTAGTGTGTAGATGTTTCGGCGCGATACGATTCGCCGTCGGCTCTTTCGCTCCATTCCTGATTGCTTCTTGTGCCGTTCGGAAGTCTGCGGTATGCAACGTATTTAAACCCATTTTCCACACCATAGTTTTCAACAATCTTAACAACCTGCGAACTCTTAACAATTAATACCGTGCCTTCGTCCCAGTCTTCGGCAGCTATTGGTGTAAGCGAAACACAACTGGTGCACAGCAAAAAAATCAGAGGCAAAATACAGATTACTCTACTCATTATAAAAATCATGCTAATTCTTTTCATCATATTCATTTATCATTGATGTTATGCAAAACATGCTTCATAACGCCTAACGGCATTATGAAGCATGTTTTGCATAACATCAACTAATCTTGTAAAAATCACAGTTCAAAGGTTTTTAAACACCTTGTAATCGCGGATATAATCCTCTTCCGAAAAATTTTCGGAACTGATATGCAGCGACAGCGAATTGGTGCTGAAATTTTCCATGTGTCGCCACGTGAGTGCCGACAGATACAGCCCTTTGTACGACCGGTTGAGGTGATAAGTTCGCTTATCACCGTTTTTATCAATAACCACCACGTCGAAACTTCCCGACAGGGCAATCACAATTTCCTGCTGCGCGTGATAGGCATGACCGCCCCGCGTTTCTCCCCCCGGCACGTCGTACGTCCAAAAAACACGCCTGATTTCAAACGGAATCTGGCTCCCATTTTCCAAAAACGTCAGGTTTCCTCTTTTGTCAAGAATCTTTGGTAAATCAAATAATCGTTCCATTATGAAAAATCTTGGAGTTCAACCATTTTGCGAAAGCGTGGCGATTTGTTTTTAAGTTCGTCAAAACTTCCACTCGCCTCAATTTTTCCTTTGTCGAGCAGGTAAATCACGTCGGCGTTCTTTACAGTCGAAAGGCGGTGAGCTATGATTACAATCGTATATTTTCCTTTCAGCGCATTGATGTTCGATTGAATAATCAGTTCGTTTTCGGTATCCAAAGCCGACGTTGCTTCATCCATCAATAATAAAGAACAGTCGCGATAGAGTTCGCGGGCAATCGAAATACGCTGTTTTTGTCCGCCCGAAATCAGTATGCCATTATCGCCCAGCAGCGAATTTTCCTTTTCGGGAAGATTTTCAACCATAGACGTAAGCGCAGTTTTTTCGAGCGTTTCGCGAAATCTCGCAACCGTTTCGTCATTCACCGACTCGTGAAAAGTTACATTGTTAAACACCGTATCGTTAAACACCACAGGCTCCTGTGTAATGTAACCGATATGATGCCTGAATCCCTTCACCCTCGAAACTGTCAGCGGAATACCGTCAATTTTCAACTGACCCGACACCGGCATCAGTAACCCCGCCAACATATTTACGATAGTGGTTTTGCCGGAGCCACTTTCGCCCACAAACGCAACGGTTTGATTTTTTTTGATGGTAAGATTAATGTCATTCAACACAATTGGCAGATGCGGGGCATACGAAAAGGTTACGTGATTAAATTCAATACCGTTGTTAAAATTCTCAACAGGATCGTCGGTTCTGGATTCGATTTTCTCTTCAAATTCATCATACAGTTCATTTACGGTATGTATTCCGCCCGAACTCACAAGAAATGACTGCCAGTTATTTTGCAATGCCATAAGGTTGGTGAGCGAGCGATAAAAAAACATTAAACTCACAATCATGCTAAGCACCGATGCGTCCATCAAAACAACCTGCACAAAAATAACTGCGCACACTATGCCAATGGTAATCGGTTCGCGAATTGATGCCGAAACAGCATTCAACTTGCCCATTTTCATCGAAAGATCTTCGGCTTCGTTGGTTATCTGAACTAATTTTTTGCGGTAAGTCGAAATCAGGTCGGTTGCTTTTAAATATTTGTAATTCCATACGGCTTCCAATACTTTCGACTGAAGTCCGTTGCCAATCAATGATTGCCACAACGAGGCTGTTTCTACTTTTTTGTTGATGAATTTATAGATATAATTACTCGTAATTCCTGCAACTGCAATTATCAGAGCAAACTGAAAGTTGGCAAGAAAAGCAAGAGTAAGATAACCCGCAAGCATAATTCCGGACTGAATTGCCGCAAAATACGACATAAATGCGCCTACCGCTTTCCCAATTTCGGCAGTTATCACATTCTGTATTCTTCCCATATCAATGTTTACAAAACCCGGATAAGAGATATTGCACAAACCTTCAATCAGCTGAATTCGGGTTTGCTTCATAAAGTTCACTCTTACTCTGGTAAAAAAATATCTGTCGATATAATTAACAATACCTTTTAATATAAACAAACCGAGCATCAACAGAATGATAGCTCCAACAGTAAGGCTAATGCCCATACTGTTAAAAAAATCGACCACAAAAGCAAGTTTTCCGAGGTCTTCACCGCCGGTATTTCCTGTTTCGGCTATTGTAAACAGAGGGACAAACAGCGTTAAACCTATACCGTCGAGCAAAGCAACAATGGCGCTAAATACCATCAATACCGGAATACGCCATTTCAGGCGCCGATAATAAAATACAAAATACTTTACCTGATTAGAGTTGAAAAATTTCGACATTCTATTTTAATTGGATTAAGCCGCAAAAGTAAATCAAAATTTGGTATGTTCATTATTAATAGCAAAAAAAATATTTCAGAAATCCGAAAATTTATTTGGTGGTATAATTTTTTTATCTACCTTTGCGCCCAGTTTAAACACAAAATGTTTTTTTCGATAAAACGGGGTGTAGCGCAGTCCGGTTAGCGCACCTGCTTTGGGAGCAGGGGGTCGTGGGTTCGAATCCCGCTACCCCGACAGTTTAAAACAAAGGAGCTAAGTATATTGTCTTAACTCCTTTGTTTTTTTGTGGTTTGCCATAAGTTTATCATTTACACAATACCTAATCGGCATCAAACAATCTAAAATACACTAAACTCGGCAAAAAAACAATAAATAAACTTGTGCTATACAAATAAAACATTATCTTTGTAACAAAAAACGTTTTGGTTACAATATACAATAGAAATTAATATTAGGAATATGCTGTAAAGTAGCGGGCTGAACGTTATAACAGGCGCATCCTCGTATAATGAAAAAATATGGCACTATTCATTTGAAGCAGTCCAATCTTTAATAAATTAATCTATAATACCTTGTGTGTTTAAAATAATACTTTACTGGAATATTATCGGGAGTATAATGAAAGAGGATTAATACAATTACAGGCGTTGCAGTTGTTTATCGCTTCCGTTTACCCAATAATTAGATTTTTTATTCCATCGTTTTCGGGGCGCGGCGGCATAATATTTTAGGTGTAACGAATGTAATAACAGAACGCGCTGTACACACATGTATTACAACACGTAATAAGATTAAAAGTATTGTATTGGGCAATGCTAAATATTATCAGGCGGTTCTAATCATAGAATTGTTTTTTTTACCCTTATACAGTTCAAATATGAAAGTTATGAAAATGGACGAAAAAGCATTGTCTTATAAGTTGTTTGAATTAAAAAATGATTAGATATTTTCGGAAACCGTATGGATAATTTTTGCTAAAGCAGATTTTTTTACATTTTCGGAAGATGTCTAATAATTCAAACAGTTTCTTAACTGCAAATACGACATAAAGTTCTGTGAATTTAAAGTAATAGGTAAAACATAGAATAAAATTATTACAAGTAAGGCAAGAAAGAATTTAGACGCACTTTTAAGTTTGCCTTTTTTAACAACATACTTTATAGCCGAATATACATAAAGTGCAGTATAACAGGGATAATTTAAATAACATGCAAATAGGTTGCCCAAACTTCAAATAGAAAAACTGAAAAAAGAGCGGTAATATAAATACCAAACTTTCTTTATGGAATGGAAAGATAAATACAAACAGTTTGTAAGGCTATTGAGCCCCAAACGGATAACGGTTAAAATCCGAAACATAAAACACAAGCAGGATATGCTCGTATTCATTATTTTTCTTCTGATTTCGACCCTGTTTTGGTTTATGAATGTGTTGCGCGAAAATTATTCGGCTACGTTTACGCTTCCTGTCAGGTATGTTAATATGCCTGAAAATGAAGTTGCCGCCAATAGTTCAAACGACGGGCTGCGGTTGAAAGTACGTGGCGGCGGTTATGCTATTTTGCGACAGAAAATGAGCAAAACGTTTTCGGCAATTTCTGTCGATGTTTCAAAACTGAACAGAATGGGCAAAGAAGGAAAAGCATTTTTGCTGCCTTCATCGCAACGTGAAAATATTCAGCGCCAACTTTATCTCGGATTGGAAGCAGAATCAATTGAACCCGATACGCTGTTTATTCAATTCCAAAAAACAGGAAAAAAAACAGTGGCTGTAGCCAATGGCGGCAATGCAATACCCGACAAACAGTTTATTCTTTCGGGAGCAATACTTTTTTCGCCCGATTCAGTTGTGTTAGAAGGACCGATAAACATTATCGACACCATTACTGCCATTTTGACCGAGTATTATGTTATCGATAAATTGCAGGATACCGTCAGTCGTAAAATTTCGCTCAATATCCCGAAAGAAATCTCGGTTTCGCAAACCGGTGTACAGATGACTGTTCCTGTTGAGGCTTTTTCGGAAACAAGCGTATCGGTACCAATTGGCATATTGCTGCCGTCCGATTCGTTGCGCATAAAAACTTTCCCGTCGGAAGTAAAAATAACCTATCGTGTCGGTATCAGTAAGTTCGACAAAATCAAGGATGCCGATTTCAACGCTGTTGCCGACGCCGAATCGCTTTTAAATGGCGAGCGTCCTGCGCGACTCAGGGTAAGAATCAACCAAACACCCTCCGATGTTTACTCTTACGATTACACACCTTATTTTGTTGAATATTTAATTGAACATAAATATTAACTGCATTGTTTCAAAATAAAATATATAAGGTTGGTATAACAGGCAACATCGGAAGTGGTAAAAGTACGGTGTGCCGAATATTTGAGGCGCTGAGCATTCCCATTTATTATTCCGACAGCGAAGCAAAACGGTTGATAAACACCGATACTGACATAATGTCGGTTTACAAACGTATTTGCGGCTCCGACATTTACAGCGACGGATTGCTGGATAGAAGAAAGGCGGCAGAAATTCTGTTTAACGATGCAGAGTTGCTTTACGAAGTTGAACAGGTTGTTCATCCTGTAGTTCGCTGCCATTTTGAACGATGGGCAGCTGTGCAGCCGGCGCCTTTTGTGTTACAGGAGTCGGCTGTACTGTTCGAGAACGGTGGAAACCTTTTTTTCGATAAGATTATTTTTGTGTCGGCGCCCGAACCATTACGAATACAGCGTGTAATGAAACGCGACGGCTGGTCGGAAGACGCCATTCGCAACCGAATAAATCGGCAGTGGAATGAAGAAGATAAAATTTCGCTAAGCGATTTTATTATTGTTTGCGACGATGTACAAGCGATTATTCCGCAAGTATTGAAAGTGCATGAACAATTATTAAATATCTTCGAAAAACAGAATAGTAATTTTGGCTAAAGCTAATGGCAATGAGTAAGACACTTTCATTGCCACTTTAACCAACGGATGTAGTATGTAAGGCGAGTCGTCTTTAGCCAAAATTAACTTGATGAATAACCATTGTTACATTTTCTGAAGAGGTCTATTGGATAAAAAGCATTAAAAACTAAAAGTCCTATAATTATGAAAAAAACAGCATTATCATTACTTGCTGGCTATTTGCTACTGTTTGCCGGCTGTGTAGCGAATAAAGAGGAGTGGCCGGTTATTAAAACATCTGAACCCGAACGTTTGCAGGGACAAACCGACGTACTGCAACTGCGAGCAGAACCACTTTCGGTTGTGCGCATTGCATTCATCGGCTTGGGAATGCGCGGACCCGGGGCGGTGGAACGTATGACGCATATCGATGGCGTCGAAATTGTTGCGCTTTGCGATGTTTTGCAGGAAAATACTGCTAAGTGCAACAAAATACTGGAAGAACGAAGATTCCCTTCGGCGCAGGAGTTTTACGGCGATACATCCGTTTGGCGTAAAGTAACCGCACTGCCCGACGTTGATTTGATTTACGTTGCTACCGACTGGAAATCGCACGCCACTATTGGCATACAGGCAATGAAAGACGGAAAGCATGTTGCCATTGAAGTGCCTGCAGCAATGACAATGGACGAAATATGGGCGCTTGTCAATACTTCCGAACAAACCCGCAAACATTGCATTCAGCTTGAAAACTGTGTTTACGACTTTTTTGAATTGACTACGCTTAACATGGTTCAACAAGGTTTGTTGGGCGAAATTGTTCATGGTGAAGGTGCGTATATTCACGGACTTCAACCGTTTTGGAACGAATACTGGAACAACTGGCGCATGGACTACAACCACACACATCGCGGCGATGTGTATCCTACGCATGGCTTAGGTCCTGTTTGTTTGGCAATGAATATTCATCGCGGCGACAGGCTGAATTATTTAGTTTCGGTGGACGCCAAACAAATATCAAGTCTCGATTTTATCAAAAATAACACAGGCGAAGATGTAAAGGATTTCCGCAATGGCGAGCATACTTCTACGCTTATATCGACCGAAAAGGGACGGTCGATACTGATTGAGCACAACGTAAACTCGCCACGCCCTTACAGTCGCATGTATCAGCTCACCGGCACCAAAGGCTTTGCCAATAAATACCCTGTTCAGGGCTATGCTTTGGATGGTATAGAAATTGACTCGACCATTGCTGCCAACCACGAAAACCTCAATGCTCACAGCTTTCTTCCTGCCGATGTCCGTACTGCTTTAATGCAGCGGTACAAGCATCCTATCGCTAAAAGTATTGAAGAAAAAGCACGGCAGGTTGGTGGTCATGGTGGCATGGATTTTATTATGGATTACCGTTTAATCTATTGTTTGCAAAAAGGTTTACCATTAGATATGGATGTATATGACTTAGCTGAATGGTGCAGCCTGATTCCTTTAACCGAACTGTCGCTCAACAACAGTTCGGCTCCGGTTGAAATCCCCGATTTCACACGTGGAAACTGGAATAAACTGAACGGATTAAAGTTTGCAGAATAAAAAATACCACTTTACGGAAAGGGAACTTCTAAAAACTCCAATTTCTTCGTTATGCTTCGGACGATAAAATGCTCATTTACGTTCATGTAAACTGCGCTTTTATCGCCTCGCAAGCCTCGAACTTTGAGTTTTTAGAG
>JAITVO010000185.1 GCA_031285765.1 Cytophagaceae bacterium
ATTTAAATGATGTTTTTCCGCTTTCATATACGTTATACCAATGCTAACGGCAACTTTAGAATGGATGCGCGTCTTGTGAACTTTAAATATCATGCAGCTTAATTATGTGGACTTACTTATATACATTTAAGCGGCTCAATAACACGTTGAGCCGTTTTTTTATCCCCAAAAAAGGGGATACCTCAACTGCAAATTTCCCAAGATTGTGGGATTGCAGGGTTTTGGAAATAGTCGGAACTTTGCAGCATCAAAATAAACATAAAAAGATGCCAAAAAGAAAAGTTATAGCAGCCTTAATATTCATGCTTTATAGTTCCCTCTTGTTCGCTCAAAACAAAAAGGAAGTTATCAGCGGAACTGTCAAAACCATCGACGGACAACCGGCTGAATTTATCAACATCGGACTGAAAAATACGACTTACGGAACTTACACCGATGAAAAAGGTAACTTCAATTTTGAAGCTCCTGCCGGAGAATATACGATGGTTGTGTCGTCCATAGCAGCACATCGCAAGGAATATCCGGTAATCGTAAAACCCAATGAAATCAACCATTTTCCGGATATTACCATTATTGAAAGTGCACAGGCGCTGGACGAAGTAGTAGTTACCGGGCAGTTTTTTCCGCAATCGCTAAACCGTTCTGTTTACAAGGTTAAAGCAATTAACGCCGAACAAATCCGGCAAAAAGCGCCAAGCAGCGTGGAAGCCTTGTTAAATACCGAAATCGGCATTCGCATATCAAACGATATGGCTTTGGGCGAAACGCAGTTTGAAGTGATGGGCATGAGCGGAAACAATGTGAAAGTGCTGATTGACGGCATTCCGGTGGTGGAACGGTCGAGCAATCAGCAAATATTGAGTCAGATTGATGTGAACACTATCGAACGTGTCGAAATTGTGGAAGGTCCGATGTCGGTTACTTATGGAACCGATGCCTTAGCCGGCGTAATCAACATCATTACAAAAAAAGGAAAATCCAAAAGCGAGGAAAAATTATCCGTAACAGCACGCTTGCAGGAGGAAACCATTGGCAGGGAATATGAATTTGCATCGGGCGAGGGATTACACACGCAGGGCATAACAGCCGGCTATTCGTTTGATAACGGATTGTACGCTGCAGCCAATTTCAGCCACAATGAATACGGCGGCTGGCAGGGCGAAATGCCGCAACGTGCAAGGGAGTGGCCTTCCAAAAATCAATATTTGGCGGGTGGACAAATCGGATGGAAGAAAAGTGCGTACGATTTGCAATACAAGTTGGATTATTTAGACGAAGAGATCGTCAAAAAAGGCGATGTCTCGGCCATCAACAGGGCTGTGGATGAAAAATTCTTAGCCCGGCGGTTTACCCATCAGCTGCACGGAAACTGGGAGGTCAACAATCGGCTGAAACTGACATTGGCAGGCTCGTATCAGGATTATGAGCGGGATAAGCGAAATACGACCATTGATTTTGTTACCGGCGAAAAATATCCCACACAGGGAAACGATGCAAACGATGATACCGAATATTCGGTCTGGTTTGGCAGAGCCACCGTTTTATGGAGCATGCGCAGCAACTTGAACTTTCAAGGCGGGTTGGAATACCAGCGCGATAAGGGCGAAGGCGATAAAGTGAGTGCGGAGGTTTCTGCCATTAACAATGCTGCGCTGTTTTTGTCGGCAGAATACACGCCGCTGGAGTGGCTGAGCATCCGCCCCGGCGTGCGTTCATCCTACAATTCCGAATACGAGGCGCCGTTAGCCATTCCATCGCTGAACCTGAAATTTGCGTTAAACCGAAAAATGGATTTGCGCATGTCGTATGCCAAAGGTTTCCGTTCGCCCAAACTTCAGGAACTGTATTACGAATTTTACCACACCAACGGCGGCGGATTCTGGATAAAAGGCAACAAAGAGTTGAAAGCGGAAACATCGGATTCCTATATGGCTTCGTATGTCTGGCGAATTATACATCATGAAAAGATACGCCTCACTTCTACCTTGTCCGGATTTTATAACGATTATAAAAATCAAATCAGGCTGGTAACTTCCGGCGAAGTATCGAACGACCAGATGTATCACAACATCGACAAATACAAAACCGTTGGATTGACTTGGGAAAATACGCTGGTTTGGGATAATTTTACCGCCGAAGTCGCTTTCTCGCATATCGGACGTTACAACAAGCTGTATGACGTGGAGGAATACGCCTCGGAAAAACAGGATAAAATGCGCTACTCCCCCGAACTGTCGGCAAGCCTGTCCTACAAATGGGATAAAATAGCCACCTTCAACCTGTTTTATAAATACACCGGCAAACGCAGCGAATACACGGAATACACCGCAAACAACAGTACTTCCCTGGTGTTTGGCAAACGCGCCAGCTACCACTGGACAGATTTAACCGTCAGCCGCCCCATTGGAAACATGCTGCAAGTAGCTGCCGGAGTAAGGAACTTATTTAATGTAACCCGCATTGATAATACAATTTCGAGCGGATTGATGTCGTCGGCATCCAACGAAACTCTCATTGCTTGCGGACGTTCTTATTTCGTGGGGCTTACCTTTAATTTAAACAGATAATCAAAACAAGTAATAATAAACAGTTAAAACAATGAAACAGTTAATTTATTTAACCTTAGGGTTAACAATAATGCTATCATCATGTAGCAAAAACAAAGAGGACAAATGGCTAACATTTTCGGACACAACAGAAGTTATTAATCTTGCAAATGAAGAATTTAGTAGAGGTTTGGCACGAGCTATGATTGATCCAAACATCCGAGAATTCATAAAATCTGAGGCTTTGAAAGAAGTAGATAAGGATTTTGATGTTGTTTATGGTTTGGTAAAAAACAAAAAACTAAAGGCTTCTAACACCACGTTTAGAGAAGAATTAAGTAAATATATGGGCGGTGTGAGCAATCTTGATTCAATAACTCAAAAAGATCCAACTTTGACAATTTTAGTTCCTTATATCGAAGGTGGTTTTAATGTGTATAACTGGGACATTGAAAACCAAATACCCGTGGTTGCTTATAGAGAACATGAAATACCTAAACAACAAGACAAATTAATCACTTTTGATAAAAAAGGAGAGGTGTATTATATTCCTCGTTATGAAAAACCATCAAACCCAATACTAGTAGTAAAATCGAACGAACGATTAACTGTTTCTAATAACGTTAAGGCTAAGTCTTTAAATGGTAATAAATTTTTATCAACAGACGAAGGGGAATTTGTTGCGTATTTTATATCTAACGAATTCTGTAATGATACGAAAGCGACTCAATCAAAAAATAATAATAATATAATAGATTATACAACACCTATTTTAGAAGATAAAACATATCGTTCTATTTCTGAAACATCAGAATCTCCACGAGATTATATTTATTATGGGATAAGTACTAGAAATAATATAATGAGAGGAGAATTAAATACAAATTATAGAGAATATCTTGCAAGTATAAAATTTAATAGCGCAGGAGCACTATCTCATGTAGAAGATCGCAGTGACCAATCTGTTAGTGCAGATTGGTCTGATGGGAACTTAGAAATCGTTCTTGATTTTCTTTTTCTGACTAAGGATGAAATTTTATCGAAGCTAACTAAAATGGTTAGTATTAGAATATCCGATTTATTTAGCAATGGTTCCGTTAAAACGTACGTATTCAGCGAACCAATAGAAATTTTTAATTGGGATATGTATAAATATGGTAGTACATTTAAAGTAATTGTTTCTGAATATGATGCTGGTATTCAAACCGAACTTACGCATAGTACTTCCACTGCCATTAGCCATAATTGGGAAATTGAAGCAAATGGAGGTTTTGGTAAAATATGGAAAATTGGCGCAAAATACGGGGGGGCTTATACTGAAAACAAACAAAGTAGTACAAAAATAAACTTTACTAACAACAGTGATCCTTTAGGTGAAGTTTTTGTGGATTTTTTCAACCCCATATTAGCGAATAGTAATTCATTAATATACATAACTACCTTTTTAGGGTGTAATGGATACTTCGAAGAAGAAGATGGTAAAGGATTTAATCAAAACGATATAGATGGCATGAAAGCGTGGATTCAATCCAAAAAGAACGAATTCAATAATTCTGGACTTGCGTCAAGAGGGTTCGTTTATGTAATTCACGCTCCTTCCGGAATGAATTTTGATTACTATAAATCGAATACGGGTATGATTTCATTATCCATAATCCCAATGAAAGCTGATTAATTTATAATTTAAAAAGATAAAAAATGAAAAAGATTATTTATTTTACTTTTGGTTTAGCAATAACGCTGGCATCGTGCGACAAAGACAAAGACAAAGACAAAGACAAAGACAAAGACAAAGACAAACAATGGATCACGCCGCCCAATGCCGGCTCAACCATGACACTCAATGGCGGCGCCAGAGAAGAGGTGGCCGAAAATTCTGTTTTCGTAGATTTCAGTGCAAACGAACAGGAATCTATCAAACGCAGTGCTTGGCATTTGGCATTCAATTGCGGAAGCGAGTTCGGCGTGTTTTTGAACAGCACAAACATCAGCCGCGCAAAAGAAGCCGTTGGCATCAATATTGACGATGTGATTTCGGAAACAGACCTCGAACCGTACGCAACAGCTCTCGGAATGGTTATGGGCGGAGAGGTTGGTCCCAGTATGGATATTGTGGATGCTTTCGACAAATCTATTACCGGAACGGTAATCAAGGACGGGAAAACCTACATGTACAGAAATGAAGATGCGGCGCAACCGCTCTACAAAATCAAGGTAGCGAAAAAGGATGACAACACATACACCGTTTCCTACGCACTGTGGAACTCGTCGGAAGTGAAGTCGGCAGACATAAGAAAAGACAGCAAATACAGTATGGTCGGGTTTTCACTTATTGACGAAAAAACCGTAGTGGTAGAAAAACCAACCTGGGATATTCTCTGGGGACGTAATACCTACATGTCTGCAATGGCGCCGGGCGTGCCTTCGGCTATGGCTGATGTGGTATTTATCAATAATAAAGGCGGTGTAAAAGCAGCAGAAATTATGGAAGAAAATATCGCTTACGACAATTATACGGAAGCTGATTTGACTTCAACAGTGTTATCGTCTGATGTGGGAGCCATTGGCGACAAATGGCGCGGAACCGGAGGAATGCCGCCTAAAATGTCGCTTAAAACAGACCGTTATTATATTGTGCAGGATATAGCCGGCAATGTATATAAGCTGAAATTTTTAGCCATTGGCGTGGACGACGGAGCAGTTAGAGGTTATCCGCAAATCAAATTTGACTTGGTAAAAGCAGTTCAATAATAGTAATTAAAAAAGTAAGCCATTTTGTGAATAAAGTCGGTGAGGCAAAGAAATCTTTTACTTGCCGACTTTAATTTCTTAAAGAAGATGATGAAAAACAAAAGGAAAATAACTGTTTTAACCGTCCTGATTTTAGTATTTCTGGGAGGAATATGGATGGCATGGGACAGGCTGGCGTCGCCAACCAACATTGCACTGGTCAATTTCCAGCCTTTCCAGACCACGAGCATTGTAAAAGCAAACAGCGATAAATTCATTCAATACACGGACGTATCGCTCGACGAATTGAATAAACTGAAAAAGTACGATTTCGTATTGGGCTTTGGAATGGGAATGCGGATTACTGCCGAACAGCGGGCACAGATACAGCAGGCAGCCGACAAAGGCGTTCCGGTTTATATTCACGCCGCCACCAATCCCGAAAACAATATCTGTAATTTGGACAGTTTGCAACTTAAATCCGTACAAAGCTATTTAAACAGTGGAAACAAACGGAATAATCAAAGCCTTGCGCGTTATGTGCGTCAGCATATCGACCAAAAAACATTTTTTGTTACGCCTGCCGATACTGCGGTTGAAACGGCTTCGGATGTGCTATACCATTTGGATGAAAATGTCTGGTTTGACAAAACAGAACAGTATGAAAAGTACTTGAAAGCGCACAAATACTATACCGGCGGCGGGGCTAAGGTTGCCATTGTCGGCGGCATGAACGACCCGTTCAGCGGCAACCGCGACAATATCGACAGCCTGATTGTTTCGCTGCAACGCGCCGGCATGAATGTCTATCCCGTTTCTTCGTTTATGAAACGG
>JAITVO010000076.1 GCA_031285765.1 Cytophagaceae bacterium
CAAGCGGCTCCTGGATAGCCACCATCCTAATGGTGATCAACCTGGTTAAGATAACCGGGTTGGTACGCCATGCTCTGAACCGAACAAACCTAACTTTTTTAGCATGGAGATGTCAAAAAATAAGCCCTCTACAAGGGATTGGATTGGAAACGAGTGTATGCTGCCTGAAAATATCGCCTTCTGCGGTAGCTTGACTTTTTCAGCAGACCCTATGTATGCTCACTTACTTAGCAATAATTAAAAGTCCCGCAAGGACGACACTTTGTATTGATTACACCGTCCCTGCGGGTTTTGAATAATCCTTGTGTATATCTCCGCAGGTTGCGCTTCGTTTCACCTACGGTTAATAAATTTTTGTCCCTGCGCAACTTTACAAACAACATAAACCGTTATCATTTTATTATTGATAACGGTTTGGTATCAATCAACAATCATTTTGTTAGTTGTTTTACCTTTATAAATACAAGCACACAATAAGTAGAATTGCTATAAACATAAAAATATCAGCATTACGCATTTTCCACACTTTCTTTCTCACCGTCTTTTATTTTTAAAAAATTCTTTAACCAGTCGTTCACATTCATCGGCAAGAACACCTTGTATCCATTCGGTTTTGGGATGAATAGGCAGTGGATGATAATTGGAGAATCCCCTCTTGGAGTCGGCAGCGCCCGAAACAAGACGTCCAAGCTGTGCCCAAGCCATCGCTCCCGCACACATCAGGCATGGCTCAAGCGTTACATAAAGCGTACAGTTGGACAGATATTTTCCGCCCAGTGTTTCGGCAGCCGCCGTAATAGCAAGCATTTCGGCATGAGCCGTAACATCGTTCAGCGTTTCGGTAAGATTATGCGCTCGTGCAATAATCCGGTTGGCGCTTACAACAACTGCACCCACAGGTACTTCGCCTTTGGCAGAGGCATCACGCGCCTCTTCCAGCGCTCGACGCATAAAATATTCGTCAGAAAAAATAATTTCAGTCATATTATTAAGTAAGTGTTCATATTTATTTCACATATAAATACCGTTATATCTCTGTTGTAAGAAATTATAGCATAACATATTGTGTACAGTGTTTTCATGCAACAATTTTGTGTTCCGACAGGGGGACAGCATGTTGGCAGAAAATCGGCATTACCTCGTTGCGCCGTCTTGTATGGAACGGAATGTGATGGTCTGTTGCGTACCATACGGCACGCGGCGACGTGCTGCAACCGTCATTCTAACAACATTTCATCCCATGTGGGACGACGGTGAACTGTATATCATCAATAGAATTGCTACTATAAGTATATGTTGCTTAATAATTAACAGTTAATTAATTATTATAAAATCACCTTTCCCATAGGGAGGAAGCATATAGCAAGATTGAGAGAAATATATTTAAAATTAGAAGAACAAAATCTAATAAGTCCCACTCTCTAACTCCCCCTCTCTTGAGGATAAGGAGGCTTGCATCCTGTCATAAAAAAATAAATTGTACTGTATAATAGCAATAATTCCATTCTTCTTTATATTTTTGCAAAGATATTAGAAAAAACTGAATTGCAGAAATTCTCTGTATTTCAACAACTAAAAAACAGAAAACAATGTACAGAACACATACAAATGGCGAATTGCGTATCGAAAATGCAGATTCGCGGGTGATACTTTGCGGATGGGTACAGCGCATACGCAACCTTGGCGGGATGACCTTTGTTGATTTGCGCGACCGATACGGCATTACTCAGCTGGTTTTCGACGCCGAAAAGAACGAAACGCTTGCAGCCGAAGCCCGCTCGCTGGGACGTGAATATGTAATACAGGTTGAAGGCAACGTTTCGGAGCGAAGTGCAAAAAATCCAAAACTCCCAACGGGCGACATCGAAATTATCGTACAAAACCTTACGGTGCTCAATGCATCCGAAGTGCCGCCCTTTACCATTGAAGAGGATACCGACGGCGGTGACGAACTCCGAATGAAATATCGCTACTTAGACCTTCGGCGGAGCAACGTGCGCAGCAACCTCGAACTGCGCCACCGCATGGCGCTCGAAGTGCGCAACTATATGAGTTCACAAAACTTTATGGAAGTAGAAACCCCTGTGCTGATGAAATCGACCCCCGAAGGCGCACGCGATTTTGTAGTGCCTTCGCGGATGAACAGTGGACGGTTTTATGCATTGCCACAGTCGCCACAGCTCTTTAAACAGTTGCTGATGGTTGCCGGATTCGACCGCTATTTTCAAATCGTAAAATGCTTTCGCGATGAGGACCTGCGCGCCGACCGTCAGCCCGAATTTACACAAATCGACTGCGAAATGTCGTTTGTCAATCAAGAAGATGTACTCAACACCTTTGAGGGAATGACAAAGCACCTGTTCCGAACCGTTAAAGGCGTCGAAATCGATTACAATTTTCCTCGTTTGTCATTTGCCGAAGCAATGGAAAGTTACGGCTCCGATAAGCCCGATATCCGCTTCGGGATGAAGTTCGTAAGCCTCAAAGACAAATTGTCTGCACGCGACTTCAAAATGTTTGACGACGCCGAATACATTGGTGGAATATGTGCTGATGGCTGCGCTGCCTACACACGAAAAGATATCGACCAGCTGACCGACTTTGTGCGCCGTCCGCAAGTTGGCGCACAGGGACTTGTTTACATCCGATACGGAAGCGATGGTACCTTAAAATCGTCCATTGACAAGTTCTTCAGCACCAACGACCTCAAAGCGATTGCCGAACAGTTCAACGCCAAGCCCAATGATTTGATACTGATTCTTGCCGGTGCTAAAAAGAAAACGTTGTCCGCACTATGCGAACTGCGCCTTGAAATGGGCAACCGCATGGGCTTGCGCCACCGAAATTCGTTTGCGCCTCTTTGGGTGATTGACTTCCCGCTTTTGGAGTGGGACGACGAAACACAGCGTTTTTATGCCATGCACCATCCATTTACATCGCCCAAAAAGGAAGACATTGCCCTGCTCAACAGCGACCCAGCAAAAGTACGGGCAAATGCCTACGACCTTGTGATTAACGGCGTTGAGATTGGCGGAGGTTCCATCCGAATCCACAACGGCGATTTGCAGCAAAAGATGTTCAAAGTTCTTGGATTTACCAAACAGGAGGCTGAAAACCAGTTCGGATTTCTGATGAATGCCTTTAAATATGGTGCACCGCCGCACGGAGGCATTGCTTTCGGGTTCGACCGCTGGGCTTCGCTCTTTGCCGGCATTGACTCCATTCGCGATGTTATTGCTTTCCCGAAAAACAATTCGGGACGCGATGTAATGAACGATTCACCCTCAACAATAAGCGACGCCCAGCTCGAAGAACTGAACATCCGTGTAGTTGAAAAAAAAGCATAATGCTTCAGAAGTTATTTGTATATACGGGGCTAAACTATAAAAAGAGGCTCTGCTTTTATGAAATGACAACATAAATTGAGATTGCTGGCAAAGTAAATATTTGCTGTAGTTTATGATATTATTCCAGTAAATTATAACTGTGAGAGTGCAGAACAAAAAATTCTCCACTCTCAATTCTCCACTAATCTTAACTGTTTCGTAACATAACTGTAAAACCACTGTAATACATTCGCTTTAATTTTGCAGCGCAAACAAGCAACTATGCAAAAAAAAACAACACAGCGAATAGCATTCATCACATTCCGAATACTCGGCATTGTGGTTGTCGGGATTCTTTTTTGGATACTCGGCTTCATTATTTATAACGGCGCGGGCGTTATCAGTTGGGAGTTTCTGACCAAAGCTCCAACGGAAGGAATGACTTCGGGCGGAATATTTCCTGCCATTTTAGGGACGCTTTGTCTGGTAGCGGGCAGTATGATTTTTGCCTTTCCGGTAGGCGTGATGTCAGCCATTTTCACCAACGAATACGCGGGCAACGGCTGGATTGTGAAATTCATTCGCATAATGACCAACAATTTGGGAAGCATTCCGTCTATTGTATTCGGACTGTTTGGGATGGCGCTATTTGTAAACATGCTCGGCTTTGGCGACTCCATACTTGCAGGCTCGCTTACGTTGGGCTTGCTCACACTTCCGTTGGTTATCCGCACCACCGAAGAAGCGCTGAAAGCCGTTCCCGACTCGTATCGCACTGGCAGTTTGGCATTGGGCGCAACCAAACTGCAAACCATCCGCAGAGTGGTGTTGCCTGCGGCATTCCCCAATATTACAACCGGTTTAATTCTCTCCATCGGCAGAGTTTCGGGCGAAACAGCTCCTATACTGTTTACCGTAGCGGCGTATTTTCTACCCAAATTGCCAAGCAGTATTTTCGACCAAGTAATGGCGTTGCCCTATCATCTGTATGTGATTGCCACCAGCGGCACCGACATCGAAGCCTCACGTCCTGTTGCCTACGGTACAGCTCTGGTGCTGATTGCAATTGTTTTGCTGATGAACCTGCTGGCAACTTTTCTACGAAGGTATTTCGGCAAAAAGGTAAAAACGAATTGAACGAATTTCCGTAAAACCGTTCAAAAAGGGTGTGGACTATCATTGATAACTCAAAGAAAATATTTATATAACAATTGTGTTATCTGTACCATCCGCGTTCAAAAAAACTTCTTGAACAACCACGTCAATTACAAAGCAATGCAAACAGATGTCTGTCTGCAAAGTTTGTTCGGACTGTTTAGCGAATACATAACATCATTTCGCCCCCTATTTGCTTTTTCATTGCATATAAATTAATTTTGCCACTTTTAAAAATCTAATAAATAAACAGAACATGAAGCCATTGATTATTATTTCTGCTCTGTACTTGCTGTCTGTTCATACGGTTCGGGCGCAATTGATACTTACTTCGGAACAGTGCCGACAAATGGCGCTCGAAAACAGCGAGGAAATAAAAATAGCCAACCTTCAGTACGAAAAGGCGTGTATCGACAAAAGCGCAGTCCGTACCTCTTATTTTCCGAAAATTGCAGCATCGGCAACTTACGCCTATCTTTTCGAAGATATTGAAATGGGATTCGATTTCGAACTCATGGCAGGCATATCAATCCCCATCAACATGCCGCTGAGCATGAAAGGCGCTTACATGGCGGGTATCATGCTTCAGCAGCCGATATATACGGGCGGTAAAATTGCCACTGGCAACAAAATGGCAGACAAAGGCGTGGAAATTACCGCCGAAAACAAACGGCTTGCACAGATGACTGCCATTGCCGAAGCCGAGAGTGCCTACTGGATATATATTTCGGTAAAAGAAAAGGTGGTTTTGCTCGAACGTTACAATGCGCTGCTCGATTCGTTGTACCAAAACATTGAAAACTACACGCAGGCGTTGATGGCTACCGAAAACGACCTGCAAAAAGTGCGCACCCGTCGCAGCGCTCTCCGCTACGAACTGCAAAGAGCACGAAACGGACTCGAACTGTCGCGCATGGCGCTTTGCAGGTTGATTGGTGTAGATGCCGAAACGTCTGTTGTTGCTACAGATACAATAATTACAGTGCAAAACGAAACCGACTGTAATTATGACCTTGCACTGCGTCCCGAATACACTATTTTAAAGAAACAAACCGAACTGAAAGAATTGGAAATAAAACTGGTGCGTGCCGATTTTTTGCCAATGATAGGCGCAAGCGCGGGATACAGTTATGCCGGCGGAATTAAGATGGCGGGCAGTAGTTTGGAGATGAATCTTCCTGTTGTGATGGCGTCGGTCAATATTCCCCTCTTTCATTTTGGCGAAGGCTCCAAAAAGATAAAAATCGCCCGGATTGCTTACCAAATGAGTACGCTGGAGATGGAGAAGAACGTTAAGTTAATGAACATCGAAGCACAAAACGCTCTGAAAGAGTTTCAAAACTCTTTTCTGATGATTCAGACTGCCGAAGAAGCTCTTGCAGAAGCCGAAAATAACCTTCGCCTAAGCAGCAACAACTACGAGTTGCAAATGGGAACTGTTATCGACATTCTCGACGCCCAAGCCCGATGGCAGGAGGCATACAGTAACATCATCGAAGCCAGGGCAAACTGCAAAATAAAGGAAGTGGAATATAAAAAAGCGGCAGGAAAACTGTAGGATTCAAGGTTGAGTTTACCCTCACAAAACATTATAAACCCTTTTTTTTGCAAAACAGGCAAAAAGATAGATGCTATTTTTGTAATTTCGCGGACAATTATATAAAAGAGAATTTATGAGAATTATTATTGAACCTGATTATGAAACAGTGTCGCGCTGGGTGGCAAACTATATTGCCCAAAGAATTAGCAGCCATTCTGAAAGCCGACCATTTGTACTCGGACTGCCAACCGGCTCATCGCCTTTGGGTACATACAAAGAATTAATTAACTTGAACAAAAAAGGGAAAGTGTCGTTTAAAAATGTGATAACTTTTAACATGGATGAATATATTGGTATTCCCAAAGAACATCCGCAAAGTTACCACACTTTTATGTGGGAAAATTTTTTCAGTCATATTGATATCCCTGCCGAAAATGTGAATATATTGAATGGAAACGCATCGAATATTGAAAATGAATGTGCGGCTTACGAATCCAAAATTGTGTCTGTTGGCGGCATCGATTTGTTTTTGGGAGGCGTAGGCGCCGATGGGCATCTTGCTTTTAATGAACCGGGATCTTCGCTGCAGTCGCGTACAAGAGTCAAAACACTCACTTACGATACCCGTCTTGTTAATTCGCGTTTTTTCGACAATGACCCTGAAAAAGTACCGGCAACAGCATTAACCGTTGGCGTTGGCACTGTACTCGACTCCCGCGAAGTAGTTATTATTGTTAATGGACACAACAAAGCTCGTGCATTGCGACACGCTGTTGAAGAAAGCGTCAATCATAAGTGGACTATCAGTGCTTTGCAGATGCATCGGCACGGTATTATTGTTTGCGACGAAGCCGCTACTGACGAATTAATGGTAGGTACTTATAAATATTTTAAAGAAATTGAGCAGAAACATCTCAATCCTGATTTTTTAATATAGAAAATACATTACCTTTGTTTCTTTTTCAGGCATCGGAGTTTCTTTTTTTCTCCGATGCCTTTTTGTTTTGTGATAACCAAATATTACCCACACAAGAAATGAAACCTAATCGCTATCAAACAACTTAAATTATTTGCGATATTCCAAGTACCGCAGGAACGGACTCTTTGTACTCCATGTGTCGTTTATGCAGAACTTATGGTACATATATATGGAGTTTTCATATCTAACTCTTTTATCAAAGCGCTATGTTTCCATATCTGCTGGTTAAGCTGTAAAATAATAAGAACTTCATTAAACCATTTTCCTTTTTCCTGATAACTCCACAAAGGTAAAACTATTGTATAAGATAAGCGATTTAATGTTGTACAATATGTATAATACTAAAAATTAATGAAAAAATAATGTTATACAGTATGTATAACATCGTAACTTCGTGAAGAAGTAATGTTATACATACTGTATATCATCATAACTTCGTGAAGAAGTAATGTTATACATACTGTATAACATCACAACTTCGTGAAGAAGTAATGTTATACATACTGTATATCATCACAACTTCGTGAAGAAGTAATGTTATACATACTGTATATTATCACAACTTCGTGAAGAAGTAATGTTATACATATTGTATAACATCACAACTTCGTGAAGAAGTAATGTTATACATATTGTATAATATCATAACTTCGTGAAGAAGTAATATTATACAGTATGTATAACATCGCAACTTTGCAACGGAGAATAGCCGCTATCAAATTTCATGATATAATTGATTCTACAAAAAATACAGCCAATGGATTACAATGCGGAATGTATTGTGGCGTTAGCCCAAAAACAAGTTATTACTGATTCAAAATTACAACAATCTATAATACTAAATCTGATGGCAGTTTGTCATGAAGTAAAAATAATATTTGCGTAACATGAGTGGATAATACCAAAACAGCGTTCGATCCATAGGATCGAACGCTGTTAAGAGTTGCAGAAGATGAAATATTAATCAGAATTTTCCTGTTATCTGCGAAATATCAAATTTACCATCAATATTTTGGATTTCAATTTTGCCATGCAGAATATTGAAAAAGAAATCGCGAATTTTGTCGAATGTCAGCGTTGCAGGCAGTCCGTCTTTATCAATACCCATGTCGTAGGTTTTCAAAAGTTGAGAACCGAGACTTGCCGCCGTAAGCAGAAAATGATTCTGGAATTTGTCGGTATCGAGCAAGTCGGCTGCCAGCACTTTACCGATAACGGTGTAACTGCGCAGTGTTTTCTGAATTTCTTCATTTGCAAGTGTCGATTTTACTTCGTCGGTGTTGATGTCCATCTCTATTTTACCCGAATTTTCGGACTGTGGCAATCCGTTGTAGAGTGCTCCCAAATCTGCCAGACTCA
>JAITVO010000279.1 GCA_031285765.1 Cytophagaceae bacterium
CGAGTAGCGACAGGTAGAGGTTCATTTTGCCGACATATTCAGCTTTAAAACTTCCAATCTTCAATTCAATAGCCACCAAACATTGCAACCCGCGATGAAAGAAAAGCATATCTGCAAAATACTCTTTATTGTTGTACTCCAACCGGTATTGATTGCCGATAAAGCTAAATCCTCTACCAAGTTCTAAGATAAAGGATTTGATTTTTTCCACCAGTTTCTTTTCCAATTCCAGCTCTTTTACCGGCTGCGTAATGCCAAGAAAACCGAGGTTATAGGAATCCCTAAACACTTCATTTGCATAATCCGCACCGGATGCCGGAAGTGTTTCGGTAAAGTTATTTGCTTTCTGCAATTTTTGTGCATTGCCATAAGTATCCATTTTTATGGCGTTGAGCAAAAGGTCGCTGTTCCAATTTTTAGCTATTGTTTCATTGGCGTAAAACTCAACGGCATCAAGTGATTGTAATTTATCAAGCAATAGCAAATTTTGTCGCCACGGCAAAACTGCTACGCAGCGTAGCAGTTTTTGGTCAGCCATATAATAACGTTCATAAAAACGTTTCATATTCCACAAGTTGCGTGGAGATAAGCCCATATCAGGAAATTCGGTTTTCAAATCAACCGATAATTGTTTAACTACACTGCTACCATATCCTTCTGTCAGCTGTTTTTCAAACAGGAGTTTGCCCAAATTCCAATAAACAGATTGGGTAGTAGTGGTAATTTGACGAGCAAGAACGGCACGGGCAGAATGGATATGTTCTACTGCTTGCCGCAAAATATCGCCATATTCTGCTTGATTTATATTTTCTACCTTATTCATTTTCTTTGTTTTTTACCATCCGGAACTGTTAATTTCAACCCCTTACAATTTGTAAGGACTTCGCTGTTCGCCTTTTTTAGACGGTTTTTCAGCACATACCAATAGTTTCGTGCATCTTCACTTTCGCTTAAGATTGCGACAATATCCACAACTGAAAAATACCATTTATTATCGACTTCATCCCAAACGGCACGCACTTCTCGGTCGTTGAAAAAACGGATCGATATCTTATTCATGGCTTTGGGAGTTTCTATTCTATTCTATTCTATTCTATTCTATTCTATTCTATTCATAGTTACCTCCTTTCTCCTTTAATTTTCTTATTTCCTTGTCAAAATCAGAGATAATCTTTTGTGTTTTCTTGAACTCCTCGTATTCCGTAATTGCTTTTTTATCTGCCTGCAATTTAGATATTTTCCCTTTCCCATCAAGCACTTTGTATTCGTTGAAAGATAAAAATTTCCCTACACTGTCGGCAAACTGCTCCATTGTGAAGGTATTTTGGCGTTCTATCAGTCCTTCTATATAATCGAAATAACTTGTTACGGCTCGCTCTAACTGCTTAATCTCTTTTTCGGACAAATAGTTTTTTGCCGTTATCACATCCTGTTTCAAAATTCTATCATCAGGTGATTTTTTCCAAGTAGTTAATCCCATATTTTCAGCATTCCGATCAGCTTTCATATAGATAATCTCGGCTGCGGTTTGTCCTGTAATGGCGTAATGGAATTTGTTTTGCACCATTGCATAAAAATCGTTGGTAATGGGCGAATTGCGATTATAGTCGATACTGCATTCTGCAAAAATATCGGTAATTTGTTGATATATTCGGCGTTCACTTGCTCGAATGGAACGGATACGCTCTAAGAGTTCGCGGAAATAATCTTTGTCAAAAGTGGTTTTTCCTTGTTTCAATCGTTCATCATCAAGCACAAATCCTTTAGTGATAAATTCTTTTAAAGTCTTTGTTGCCCAAATACGAAATGCTGTTGCTTTGGAGGAATTTACGCGGTAGCCGACAGAAATAATCATATCGAGGTTGTAGAACTGCGTATTGTAATTTTTGCCATCGGTGGCAGTTAGTAAGAATTTCTTACATACTGACACTTCTTCTAATTCCGCACTTTCAAATATATTTTTCAAGTGCATTGTAATATTTTCACGCGAAGTATCAAACAGTTCAGCCATTGCTTTTTGAGTAAGCCAAAGCGTTTCATCCTTCACTACCACATTTACTTTGACGTCTTCCTGCGGCGTGCTGTACATCAAAAATTGAAATTGCTTATTCATGGTTTTGGAAGTTTCTTGGTTGATTGTTCTATTTTCTTTTCATCTGATGCGGTACGGCGTTCCAATTTTTTTATATCTTCGGCAGGGGGAAGTTCTTCAGGCTTTATACCTCGTTTCCCCAGCATTTCCCGCACAGTTGTATTATTCTGAACATGTTCGGTAGTTATGGATGCTTCGCCATAGAGATTCTTTTCGCTTACGTTGTAGTTCGTCATTTCAGTTGCCAAATTCTTGGCGGCAATAGTAAGCGTAGGTAAGAAATCGGCAAGTGGGCGTGTAGATTTTATGCCGAGCCGGTGTTTCATATCTTCGGTAGTGTGTCCACCGAACAATGCCGTATCTCCTTTTGAGCGAATACGCCCAAATCCTTTATCATCAACACCCCGCTCATAAATATTTTGTGAGAGTTGCTTTTCGGCTGCCCGTAATTTGTCCCGTGTTTCCAAACGCGATTTCAAGTTCAACCGTTCTTCAATGAGTTCAATTTTACGGGTTTGAATGGCAAAATAGCTTTGGGCAAAAGCAATTTCTTCTTTCTTTGGGTCTCCGTTTTGAGCAATCAAATAGCAGGCAAAGCGAGTAAGCATAAAATCTTCAATCTCACG
>JAITVO010000011.1 GCA_031285765.1 Cytophagaceae bacterium
TCAAAATACGTCATAAAACCGCAACAGACTCATGATGAATTATTGGAAGTAGATGAATTTTGGACTTATATTGAAAAAATCCAATAAGGTATGGCTCATCTACACATTTGATCGTGTAAACGGAGAGACAGTATCATATGTTTGGGATAAGCGTAATCTGAAAACAGCCCGGTTATTACGAAAAAAGTTGTCTGAGCTTGGCATTACCTTTACAAGAATCTACACTGATGACTGGAAAAGTTTCTGTACAGCATTTAAAGCAGGCAATCATGTTATTGGAAAGAAGAATACAGTATGAGTGGAAAGGAATAATTGCAGGTTAAGGCATCGTATCAGGCGATCATTCAGAAAAACATGCTGCTTTTCTAAAAAGATGGTAAACCATTTCAAGACGTTTGATTTAGCATTCTTCTATATCAATTATGGGAGCCTCTAAAAACTCCAATTTCTTCGTTATATTTCGGACGATAAAATGCTCATTTACGTTCATGTAAACTGCACTTTTATCGCCTCACAAGCCTCGAACTTTGAGTTTTTAGAGGTTCCCTTATGGATATGTATGATTGAGCATACTTTGGGAAACACTACCCGAAAATTGATTACGACAGGTTCAATGATGATGCCAAGTGGGATGGTATCAAGACATTTGTAACAAATAGCAAATTGAAACCTGATGAGATTATCGAAAACTATCGCTAATTGTGGTTTATCAAAAGAGACTTCCGAATGAACAAAGCCGACTTAAGGATCAGCCCCATATATCACCGTCTAAGAAACAGGATTGAAGCGCATATTTGCATATCCTTTACGGCATACACCATTATGCTGGAATTGGAACGCATTTTGAAAACGAACAAATCTACTATTATTTATTCCTTTATATTTGGTAATTCCAACCCAATACCTTTCCGTTTGTCCACAACTTTCAGTACAAAGCCGAGTATCAGCGCGGCAACACCCAGACATGCGAGCATGATAAGCGGATTGGTGTAGTTATACGATGTGGCGGCTTCGGCGGGCGTCATGGAGCCGTCTTTCAACGCCTGTACCACTTCGGGATTCGAGGCGTCCAATATTTTGCCAATCAGCAGCGGGAAGAGCCACAAACCAATGTTCTGAATCCAGAAGATTAAAGCATACGCCGAGCCGATAACCTTGCTGTCCACCAGCTTGGGGACGCTTGGCCACAATGACGCAGGCACTAACGAAAACGACGAGCCAAGTACCAGAATGGTAACGTAGGCAACAATTACGCCACCAATTGCGCTTCCCTGAAACAGTGGCAGTATAAAGGCGAATGTAAGATGGCAGGCAATTAGCAAAATAGAACCAATCATTAGCATTGACGCCGCCTTGCCTTTGGTATCGACAAACTTGCCGAGAATGGGCGTAATGCCTACTGCCAGCAGCGGAAATACGGCAAAGATGGTTTCTGCCGACTGCCGCATGTAACCCATGTAACAGAAAACGACCAAACATATTACCGATACCGCAAGCAGCGTAATTTTTAATGTTTTTTTGCTGAAATTACTTGCAAAGGCAGTGATGGCAACCACCAGCATTATCAAATACTGTATAATGGTAACCGTGTTCGACGCCCAAAACGAACCTTCGGAAACTTCGGTAAACGTGAGATTGCATTGCAACATGTTTACTGCATATTTCTGGAAAGGGAAGATTGCCGAATAGTAGAGTACACAAAGCAAAGCGACTAACCAAAAACCGCTGCTTGAGAATATTTTGCCAATGTCGCGAATCTGAAAGGGGTCTTCCTTTTCTTCTGCTTCGCCTGTTTGCGCATCCAATTTTTTATCCATAAAGAAATAAACGATGAACATAATCAGTGCAATCATCAGCAATATTACACCGAAAGCAACCGAGCGCGACACGTCGATACTTCCGCCGAGTTTTGCAAACACGGGCGAAAAAATCATGCAGGTTGCCACGCCCAAACGTGCCAGTGCCATTTCCGAACCCATAGCCAGTGCCAGTTCCCTGCCTTTAAACCATTTTACGATGCCTCGCGAAACCGTAATTCCAGCCATTTCAACGCCGCATCCAAAAACCATAAAGCCAACGGAGGCAAGTTTTGCCGAAGCAGGCATTCCCGTGTAGAATGGCGAAATTCCCAGTTCGTCGAACACAGGAATGTAGTTCAAATGGTTGTTAAACCACGTTTCCAAACCCGTTCCCGCAAAACTTTCGGTTACTGCATACCAGTTGACTGACGCACCAATCAGCATCACCACGCCCGACAGAAGCGCCGTAAAGCGTACGCCCATTTTATCAAGAATAATTCCCGCAAAAATCAGGAAGAAGATAAAAACGTTCAGAAACGTTTCCGATCCCTGCATGGTGCCAAAAGCCGTTGAATCCCATCCCCGCGTTGATTGCATCAAGTCTTTGATAGGCGAAAGAATATCCATAAAGATATAGGAACAAAACATGGCAAAAGCCAAGAAAAGTAAAGCAGTCCAGCGAGCTGCCGCCGAATCGCGCAAAGTGTGTAATTTTTCAGACATTTTTAATTCAAATTTTATGATTACGATTCATGTGAACGGACGGCAATAGACCAATGCTAAAAATACCACTCCGTTTTCGGGCGGTAAAGATAAAATTAATTTTACAGGATTTTAATTCACCTTTAAAATATCTGCATTTTTTTGTTCTTCATTAGCCGATTTCATGTTAGACATCTTTGGAAAATAGATTGTTTTGTTTTACAAAATGAGGTTTAATCAACAATTTTAATAACTGATGTTACGCAATTTCTCTCCACATGATGAGAAACTGTTTTTTTCTGTACCCTTTCACAAGTTGTGAAAACCGTTTCCAAAATTTTTTACCCATTTCACAAGTTGTGAAGACAACTTTTTTACCTTTCTCTTTTTCCACAATTTGTGAGAACAGTTTTTTATTGTGATATTGCATTCTTACATTCAAAAAAAACAGAGCACAACATCAGTTAACAATATTCTTTCACATGCAAATAAAGTTTCTTTTCAAAGTTTACAAATTCAAATATGAAATTAATCAAATTAATTTCATATCTATCGCTATCCGTGTCAATTCGGCTGTATTGTGTGCGTCTAATTTCAGGTGCAGAGTTTTGCGGTAGCTGCGGATGGTTTCGTAGCCAAGATACATTTTGTCGGCTATTTCTACGCTTGTGTAGCCTTCGGTTATCAGTTTCAGCAATTCGCGCTCGCGGCGGGTGAGCAATATATTGTTATGTTCTTTTTTTTTCAGCAGCAGGTTTACATTTTCACACAAAAACCGTTTGCCTGCGGCTACTGTTTGAATGCCTTCGATAATCTCTTCGGATGTGGCGTTTTTAAGAATATAACCCGAAGCGCCGTTGTTCAACACGTGCGATATAACTGTGTATTCGGCATAGCTTGTGAGTATCAGGATATTCATTGCCAGATATTGTGCCTTGATTTTGGGACACAAGTCCATGCCGCTGCCATCGGGCAAACCGATGTCGAGCAGCAGCACATCGGGAGGCACGAAACTTAGCATCTGGAGGCACGTCGCTATGCTGTAAGCCTTGCCCGTCAGCGTGGCAATGCCCGATTCGGCAATGATTTTTTCTAAACCGTCGATTACTATTTGATGGTCGTCAACAACAGCAACGCGGATTAATGGAGAATGGATAGTTGAGAATGAAGAATTATTTTTTATTTTCATGATTTTGTTTTGCCATTTTAACAATACTGACCAACAGGCGAATCAACTCGTCGCAATCCTGATGTATGGATGCGAATGTCTTTTCAGCCAGATAATCGCTGTCTTTAAGAAGCATCAGCCAATACTCTGTTTAGTTGGCTTCTTTCAGTGCAATACTCATCTTGCTGATGAAATCGGCTTGCGACTGTGCATATTTCGCTTCCTTGACAAGTGCGCCAACTGACGTCCCGCTACGCAAAACCTGTTTCGACAGCACGAACTCCCGCTGTTCCTGTGTCAGATATTTGTACACTTTCACCATCCTGAGCGCAAATCCGTATGACTTTTCCTTAACAATATTTTTTGTCATCTTTCGATATAATTACAAGGTGAATGACTTATGAACGATTTTGCAAAGATACAAATAATTTATTCTCAACCATCACACTTTATGGCATTTCCTGCAAAAACCGTCTTAAAGTTGAACGATGCACATCCAGTTTCTTTGCAATTTTTACTTTGGGAATTTTTTGCTTCAACATTCTCTTTATCTGTTCTTCTTTGCCTGTAAGTTTTATTTCTTTTGATTTCGCACCTTTTGGTCTTCCTACATGGATGCCCTCCGATTTCATACGAGCCAGTGCTTCTTTAGTACGTTGCGAGATGAGGTTGCGCTCTATTTCGGCAGACAGCCCAAAGGCAAATGCCAATACTTTCGAACTAATATCGCTACCCAAACGATAGTTGTCTTTGATAGTCCAAACTTGTACTTCTTTTTCCATGCAGACATTGAGTATCGACATAATCATAAGTAAATTACGTCCTAATCTTGATAGCTCGGAACATATCAAAACATCACCTTTTCGGAGATTACCAAGCAATATACCAAGTTTTCGCTTATCCACTTCTTTTGTCCCCGAAATAGTTTCATCTATCCA
>JAITVO010000048.1 GCA_031285765.1 Cytophagaceae bacterium
ACCGATGGATATGGATTGCTGTTGATAGATCTGGAAAAAAATATCTCTCTTTTGTCAGCGGAGATCGCTCAACACGAACAGGATTGAAGCTATGGGATAAACTTAAATATTTTAAAATTAATTATTTTGCATCCGATTATTGGAAAAGTTATGAAGAATTTATTCCTCCGGAAAAACATTTGCAAACAAAAACCGAAGCATATACTGTTGAAAGCTATAATAGATGAATCAGACATTATTTGGCGAGATTTAAGAGAAAAACAAAATGTTATAACAAGTTTGAATATATGATAATAAAACCTTTAAACTTATTAATGGTAAAACTTAATAATGTAATAATATATTAAATTAACAATGCCAACATAATATATCTATTACACTCTCAATTATTTTTTTAAGGACAGGCTATTCTAAAGAAATCCAACTACTAATTCGCATTAATAACAAAACATTATACTCCAATTTTTCCAAACTCTTTTGCAAAAACAATTACTTTGTTTACCTTTGTCAGATTTTTGATTGAAAGGGGAACTAATTTTTAACATTAAACTAATAGTAAAATGGCAGTTAGTTATAAAGAACTGGGACTTGTGAACACCAAGAAGCTGTTTGCTGGTGCCGTTGCCGGAGGTTATGCGATTCCGGCATATAATTTTAATAATCTGGAGCAGATGCAGGCTATTCTTCAGGCTTGTGTTGAAACAAAATCGCCTGTTATCCTTCAGGTTTCGTCGGGAGCGCGTAAATATGCCAACGCAACTTTGCTTCGCAACATGGCAAAGGGCGCAACCGAGTATGTAAAAGAACTTGGGTACGACATTCCTGTTGTATTGCATCTTGACCACGGCGACACGTTTGAGCTTTGCAAAGATTGCATCGACAACGGATTTTCGTCGGTAATGATTGACGGTTCGCATCTTCCTTACGAAGAAAATGTTGCTTTGACCAAAAAGGTGGTTGAATACGCACATGCGCACGATGTTTCGGTTGAAGGCGAACTTGGCGTGTTGGCAGGCATCGAAGATGATGTGGCTGCCGAACACCACACTTACACGTCGCCCGATGAGGTGATTGATTTTGTGTCGCGTACAGGCGTCGATTCGCTGGCGATTTCTATCGGTACATCGCATGGCGCCAACAAATTTACGCCTGAACAGTGCATACGCGACGCAAACGGAATATTGGTACCTCCCCCGTTGCGTTTCGATATTCTTGAAGAAATTGAAAAGAGGATTCCCGGATTTCCGATTGTGTTGCACGGCTCGTCGTCGGTTCCGCAGGATCAGGTTGCCATCATCAATCAGTATGGTGGAAAACTGAAAGATGCTATCGGGATTCCCGAAGAGCAGCTTCGTAAAGCCGCAAAATCGGCTGTGTGTAAAATCAACATTGATTCGGACGGGCGTTTGGCTATGACGGCTGCTATCCGCAAAACATTTGCTGAAAAACCCGGCGAGTTCGACCCGCGCAAATATCTGGGACCTGCCCGCGATTCGTTGAAAGAAATTTACAAACACAAAAACGAAAATGTGCTTGGTTCGGCAGGAAAAGCGTAAATATCCTTTTTCGGGTTTTATACGATAATCTTTCGATGAAAACAAAGGCTGTACATGCGAGCAGTCTTTATGCTTAACAAGGGGAGTCATCCCCTTGTTTTATTTTGATATCCCTATAAAATCGGTCAGTTCGCTTTTATCCATAAAATATATTGTCTGGAGCTGTAGAAATTGATACAGAAGGCGAAACCGTGAATATCAATTGTTTTATGAAAGCCTGCTTTAAATGTTCGTCGTTTGCAAAAGTTGAAAGTTTTTTCCTTATCGGAAAGAGGCTTGCAAATATTTGCGGTTTAAACAGAGTAGATGAGGAGGAAAAATAATTGATTTTTTCGTCTTCTATATACCACTGTTTTTGCAAGATATAGAAAGCGTCAAAAAAATAATCGTGAAAAGTATTTGCGTATTTGGAAAAAAATAACGACCTTTGCGCCCTATTTGAAAAATGTAAAATAACGGTTGAGAAATGTCGAAAATTTGTGAAATAACAGGAAAGAAGGCAGGTACAGGAAACCATGTTTCCCATTCGAACCATCGTACCAAAAGAAAATTTGATGTAAACTTGTTTTACAAGAAGTTTTATCTGCCCGACGAAGACCGCTGGGTTCGCTTGAGAGTTTCAGCTTCGGGACTTCGTCTTATCAATAAAATAGGTGTGCACGCCGCAATTCGGTCGGCACAGGAAAATGGTTTTTTAAGTAACAGAATATAATTAAGAGGGAAGAAAATGGCAAAAAAAGCTAAAGGAAATCGTATTCAGGTTATTCTGGAATGTACTGAGCATAAGGAAAGTGGACAGCCCGGAACTTCGAGGTATGTTACCAAGAAAAACAGAAAAAACACGCCCGAACGGTTAGAGTTGAAAAAATACAACCCTATTTTGAGGCGTATGACTGTTCATCGTGAAATCAAGTAAAAAAAGATAAGTCATGGCAAAGAAAACAGTTGCATCATTGCAAAAAGGCGGAGGGAAAGGACATACACGCGTTATTAAGATGGTTAAATCGGAAAAAACAGGCGCCTACACTTTTCGTTCGGAAATGGTTACCAACGAAACTACCAAAGATTTTTTTGATAAAAAATAAATCAGAAAAAGGCTTCGGACATTTAAGTCGGTGGTATGTAACAAAAAGAGCCTCGCAATGGAGGCTTTCTTTGTTGCATACCACTATTTTTACTTATGTGGATTGAATAATTGATGCGAGCAGTTCAAAGTTTCGAGTTCAATGTTGAACTTCGTAGATACTCAATTATTCACAATTGCAATAATATCAAAAGAGATGGGTTTATTTGGCAGTTTTTCAAGGAAAAGAAAAGAACGGCTTGACGAGGGTTTATCGAAAACCAAAGAGAGCGTGTTGAAAAAAATATCCCGAATTGTTGTAGGGAGGTCAAAAGTTGACGAAGATGTGCTCGACGAGTTGGAAGAGATGCTGATTACTTCCGACGTGGGCGTTGATACTACGTTGAAAATCATCGAAAGAATAGAGAAACGTGTATCGCGCGACAAGTTTCTGAACGCAAGCGAACTTGATTCAATTTTGAAAGAAGAGATTGTAACGCTTTTGGCAGAAAACAATGTGGAGTCGGGCGACGATTTTGATATTCCCGCTTCGGTAAAGCCATACGTGATAATGGTTGTAGGCGTCAACGGCGCTGGTAAAACTACCACTATTGGCAAATTGGCGCATAAATTCAAAAGTGCGGGCAAAAGTGTGATGCTTGGCGCTGCCGATACTTTCAGGGCGGCAGCCATCGACCAGTTGGAGATTTGGGCGCAGCGTGTAGGCGTTCCCATTGTGAAGCAAAAAATGGGTTCCGACCCTGCATCGGTGGCTTACGACACGCTCAATTCGGCAAAAGCACAGGGAATTGATGTGGTGATTGTGGATACCGCAGGGCGTTTGCACAATAAGATTAACCTAATGAATGAGCTGACGAAAATTAAAAGCGTGATGAAAAAAATTATGCCCGATGCGCCTCACGAGATACTGCTTGTGCTGGATGGCTCTACAGGGCAGAATGCTTTTGAACAGGCAAAACAGTTTACCAATGCTACCGAAGTAAACGCGCTTGCTATTACCAAATTAGACGGAACTGCAAAGGGTGGCGTAGTGATTGGCATCTCCGACCAGTTTAAGATCCCCGTAAAATATATCGGTATCGGCGAAAGCATCGACGATTTGCAGCCATTCAACCGCGAAGCGTTTGTTAATTCGCTGTTTGGAAACTGAGAATTTCAGTACCATCGCTTAATTTCGGCGTTGTTATAATAGTGTTGTAATATTTCGGTGTAAGTGTATCCATGCTCGCTCATTACGGCGGCGCCAATCTGGCAGAGACCGGTGCCGTGTCCCCAGCCGGCGCCGTGAAGCGTGAAAGTATCGCGGTTCATTTCCACATAAAAGGCGGAACTGTAAAGGTGCGATTTCGAAAGGATCTTGCGTATCTCCAATTCTTTACCAATCGTCATTGTCTTCTGTGTACCGACGATTTTCAACTTTACGATTCTGCCCGATGCGCCGCGTTCTAAGGGAATCAACTCTGTTATAATTCCGAAATCGATACCGGAACGCTCGGCTATCAAGGCTGATATCTCGTGGCGCGAATACGATACCGACCAGCGATAAAAATCTGCCGTTTCTTGGTCGTAATTGTTCAATATTTGCGATAATATATACTTGTCGTCGGTATTGCAAAACGATTCGGGACGTGCATTTATCCATTTAATGGCTTCCGACTCAAGTGTTAAATCGTAAAATTCCGAACTCTTATCGGTATCGCAAAGGCTTACTAAATAGGAATATTTTGTATTCTCCCAGCAGTTTTGAAACTCTTCGGTAACGCCTCCGCAACATTTTGAAAAGCGGGCGTCGCATATCCTGTTTTCGTGCACAAGGATTTCGCCCCTTGTGGATTCAACTGCCTGCTTTACCCGTTCAAAATTATCATAAACACGACTTATGCCTTGATAACGCTGGCAATGGTCATCGGCGCACACGTCGAAATTGGCGTGGTCTTCGCGGTCGTACCAGCGTATACGCTCGGTTTCGGTTTCGGTAAAGCCTGCATTCCGATTGATAGCGACGGCAGTTTTGTTATTTTCGATTTGCTTTAAAAGCCAGCTTCGTGAAATCACTGCGTGCGCTTTTAGCAATTCGGGCGAAGCGTTTGAACTCATCTCCGACGAGATAACACTTGTAAGATACGCTTCTGTTTTAATGATATTGATGGCGGTAATCTGTTCATTTTCGATGATGAATTTCAATATACCATGAAAACGCTGGTCTTCTTTTCGTTCCCAGTGAAAATTAACGCCGATAATAACATCTTTCAACGTAAAAGAAGAATGATTGTTTTCCGGCTCAAAAACGAGTTCGTGGTACAGTTTGTCGTTCCACCTTATTTTTCCGGCTTCGAAGGATATATTTTGATTACCTTCGAACCATTTTTCGTGAAAGAAATATCCATCGTGCAAAACAAAATTGATATTTCTATCTGATACTATTCCAACTCTTACACTCGGTTCCATGTTATCTCTGTAAAATAAAAAACATTTCTTTTTTCAATATCTCTGAACTCTTGCAGCAGCCATTTTGCCGTTGCTTCTGTATCGTGTCCTATATAACTTTGTGCGGCTTTGATGACCGATGTTTTCGCATAAAACTTTTCGTGTACACAGTTAAGATACTTCACTACTTTAAAGGCATTGAACAGTTCGAAGAAGCGTTTGCCAAAAATTTCGACGCTCGAACACTCCCGTTTCAGCGTTTCTACATCTGTAATAAAGTTTGTGTTCAACAAAAAGTGGCGCAAAGGCTCGGCAAGTTGCAGGCTCCACTGTTCAAACAGTATGCTGTCGGTATTAAACAACTCGTGGCGCAGGTCGAAAAACGTTTTTAAATCCGCGAAAGCGCGATAATTGTAAGTCAATGCTGTTTCGTTGCTGCCAGCCAGATGTTTGGTAATGGCGGCGCCAGTACCGAAGATTACACGCTCCGACGGTCGCGGCGACGGGATAACTGTTGTTGTGTGCATCTCTCCAAAGTTGCCCAGCGGAATCAGTTTCTGCAAAAAATAGAAATCTTCGCCTGCCTGTTTTCGCACCATTCCGCCTGCACGCGCGTATGCCGAAGCCCGCATTACCATTGCCGACCCCATTGTATGAAAAGCGTACGGAAAACCTGTTTGGCGCAGGGCTTGCAGGTAATAGCGCAGGTGCAGCTCGTATTGGATGATACCGTCGTACACTTCGGGCGAAAACTCGTTGCCCGACAATGGATGCTCGAAATAAACAGTTGCGCCATTCCGCTTGGCGAAAATAAACCATTTCAATATTTCGACGAAATAATTGGGCGTTACCTGCGAATCGGCGTCAAGCGTAACAATCAGTCCGTTGCTGTTACCAACGGCGAAGAGGCGAGCCAGCGCAATGTCCATTCCTGCCTTTCGAGCCATTCCTGCGCCAAAATGTTTTTTGGGTATTGCATAATTTTCTTCAACAAGAAACTTTAACCATACGGGCGAATCGAAACAAGCGGTGCAAACCATTTGCGCTGTTTCTTTCTGCTCTTCCACAACAGATTCGGGGGCACTTTCGGACGCATTAAACAGCAGAACTACTTCTACGTTTTTTTGCGGATTGATGCACTGTTGCAACGAGGCGATTGTACGGAAAATATAATCCTTTTCGCGATAAACGGGAATAACCACAATCAGCGCCAAATCGTGCGCAGGCTCTATGGCGGGCACATAGTCGGGTAGATGTTTGTCTAAGTAGTTCCGAATAATTTTATCTGTTTTGGGATGATTGGCGGACATTGTTGGGGATATTTATTGCGATTCTACTTATTGTGTACTACGATTTATATAGTTTTTAAAAAGCTAAATATGACTTGTTTCACGTCTCTAAACCCTTTGGAGGTTGATGTAATTTATATAGAATAGAGTGGGACAAGTAACAATCTTTTTTTGATTAAACCTCATTTTTCAAACAGAACAACCTCAGTAGATTTGTATATATTCAACATTTATCTCATTTTAATTTTTGTGCTAATGAGATTGTTGGCGATAAAAAACCTGTAAAAATATCCACCTTATTCGTGTTCCAATTCTTTTAGAAACAAAAAAGCCGGAAAACAGAAACATTTTCCGGCAAAAGAACTGGGTGTCATTGTCTATTTTTTCTGCGAAGATGCGTAGCGTGCGTTCAGTTTCTCCACAACAACGCTTGTGATGTCGAGTCCTTCGGTCGAATAGAGAATATTATCGCCCATCGTATTACTCAAAACAATGCTGTAAGGCTTGTCCATGCAATATTCTTTCAGAAAACCTGTAATGGTATCTCTCAACTGCTGACTGATTCTGCCCTGTTCTTCTACCAAATCGTTCGACAGACGGGCGTTCAACTCCTGAAGTTCGGCTTCGCGCTGCCGCAAGCGGCGTTCTTCGTTTTGTGCGCGTTCGAGCGACAGGAACGAGTTATTCTGCACTTTACGGTTAAATTCAACCATTTCGCTCTGAAAAGTACGCGCCCTTTCGTTAAAATCTGTTCTCGACGACTCTTCTTGTCCCATCAGCTGTTCGCTCAAATGCTGCGCAAATGCGTAATTCAACAGAAGCGAATCGGTATTGATGTACACAATACTGCCTGCTTCTTTTTCGATCTCTGCATTTTCAGGTTTCTCTTCGGTTGTTGCTTTCCTGCCAAGTACAAGAACAAATAAAATCACCACAGCCACTGCGAGCGCTGCATTTACGATAATCAATGTTTTCTTCATTTTTCTACGTTGTTAAAATCTTTATTTTTAGCGGGCGCAAATATAAGTTTATACCCGCAATTAAAAAACTGTTCTGCACAATTTTCACGATAATATACGGATAAAAACCATTGTACAGAGCGTAATTTTGGTACGACAAAGATGCTGAATATTTCGTTATCATAACTTTAAAATAATCACGATTTACAGGATGAATATGTTAAAAAAACCAACCGACGATGACGACAAATTTCATCAATATGTTTGTTGTTTTTTTACAATAATATTTGGCAAATGCGCATATAGAAAGAAACTGGAACCACACTGAAAGCATATATGATAAAATCACACCGCAAAGAGTCAAGTATTGGCAATTTATGCAAAAAATATTCGACATCAACGTTACACAAAACATACACCGTCCAAAATATTTACTGTTGTATTTTTTCTTAATAACTCATGTTACGCAGTAATTACTTTTGGTAGCCTTGAAAAGGCTTAATTTTTCATAACCGCAAGCTGGTCGCTGAGCTTGTCGAAGCGGAGCATACTGTTATGAAAAATTGGGCTTTT
>JAITVO010000103.1 GCA_031285765.1 Cytophagaceae bacterium
GGCAGCAGTGCGTTGTTGCATGTGGCAGCAGTGCGTTGCTGCATGTGGCAACAGTGCGTTGCTGCATGTGGCAACAGTGCGTTGCTGCATGTGGCAACAGTGCGTTGCTGCATGTGGCAACAGATAGCCGTTACATACGGTAATAATTTATGACTGCTACCGTATGTGTTTTATGGGGGAGGCTCCATGCAAACGCTCGAAATTTCTGCTTATTTTTTTACTGCAATAATGATTTTATTTGCACAATAACAACCATTTATGAGTTATAACCAAAACCTCATTTTATCTGCAATAATTAATAATGTTTAGGATGTGTGAAATATCTGTTTCTGCTGAGGTTGTTTTATTTGTAAATGAAGTTTTATACGCGCTTTGCAAACAAATACAATTGCTGTAAAATTTCGTGCGTTTACCATGAATTAAGAAGTGGCAAATTCACTTTATTTCCTCATTTTTATTATCTTTGCCGGCTGAAATTTAAAAACATCAAACAACAACTGTTTTCATTTATGACTTTAACCACCGAAAACATTATTTTAATAGGCTCTATCCTTTTGTTCATCAGTATTGTTGTTGGCAAAACATCCTTGCGGTTCGGTATTCCCACCCTTGTTCTGTTTTTGGGCGTTGGCATGATGGCAGGCTCGGAGGGAATCGGAGGCATCAACTTTAATGACCCAAAAATTGCACAGTTTATAGGCATTTTATCGCTCAATGTAATTCTTTTTTCGGGAGGTTTGGATACCGACTGGCAAACCATTAAACCCGTGTTGTGGCAGGGTATTTCGCTCTCGACGGTGGGCGTGCTGCTAACGGCTGTTACGCTCGGAGTGTTTGTGTGGGCTGTAACCGACTTCACCATTTACGAGGCATTGCTGCTCGGTTCCATTGTATCGTCAACCGACGCCGCCGCCGTATTCTCCATCCTTCGTTCCAAAAGGCTTGCGCTGAAAAGCAACCTTCGTCCCACGCTCGAACTCGAAAGCGGAAGTAACGACCCGATGGCTTATGTGCTCACCATTGCCTTTCTCGGACTTGTACTCAACCCCGAACAAAGCGCGTGGTCGCTTCTGTTTCTCTTTTTCAAACAGATGCTTCTTGGTACAATTGGCGGTTATCTGTTCGGACGCATCAGCAAATATATTATCAACAAAATACATCTTGTTTTTGAAGGGCTTTACCCCTTATTGGTTATAGCTCTGATGTATATTACCTTTGCGGCAACCGACCTTGTGGGGGGCAACGGTTTTCTTGCCGTATATCTTTGCGGCGTGTATCTCGGCAACCAGATTTTGATACACAAGCGTACCATTTTGCGAATGTTCGACGGAACGGCTTCGCTCATGCAAATTGTACTCTTCCTCACACTTGGGCTGCTCGTGTTCCCTTCGCAGATACTTCCCGTGATGGGAATCGGACTGTTGATTTCTCTGTTTCTTATATTTGTAGCGCGTCCCGTAAGTGTACTTCTTGGGTTGCTTCCGTTTAAGATGAAATTTCGCCGACGGATTTACATATCTTGGGTGGGACTTCGCGGTGCGGTTCCCATCGTATTCGCCACCTATCCGCTGCTGGCGGGCATCGAAAAAGCCAACATGATATTCAACATCGTATTCTTTATATCACTCACATCCGTGCTGATACAGGGAACTACCGTTGCGGCTGTCGCCAAATGGCTTCACGTACAGTTGCCCGAAAAGGTACGACGGCGCACGCCCGTCGAAATTTTTATGACCGAGCATGGCAAAACAAGGCTTGCCGAACTTGAAATCCCCGAAAACAGTTTTGCCGCAGGTAAAAAGATTGTTGACCTGCACTTTCCCCGCAAAGCAATTATTGCAATGATTCATCGCGGCGAAGAGTTCATCACCCCCAACGGCTCTACTGTAATCAATGCCAAAGATGTGCTGGTTATCCTCACCGAAAGTAAAGACAATATAGAAGAAGTAAAAAAGCGGCTGCAATTAGATTGAGTGGAGAGTTGAGAAGGGAAAGTTATAACTGCTATTAGTATAGTACTCTTCCGAGATTGTAATACCTGTTGTTATCCATCAAGTTATTTTTGGCTAAAGCCGACTCACATCACATTCATCAGCCGTTGGCTAAAGCCAACTACAATAAAGTTGCTTCTCTACATGAGAAAGTGAGGAGAAACGTCATTACCCGATGCATTTGCCGTCGGATAGGGGATACACTATAAATAAACGGCTTTAGCCAAAACCAATCATTTATTTTCCTAATACCAAACCGCTATCAAACAATTCAAGATATTGGGGGTATATAAAAGTCCCACAGGAACTACACATTACGAATTGAAAATTTGCTTGATGGAGGCATCATTAACTTTCAACTCTTCATTCAAGGGATGGGAATTTGCAAACGCATAGTCTTATGTTATTTTAATATTACCGATAGCGATTTAGTATAAGATGTTTAATAAATGGAATTTATATAGTTAAATCATACGATTGATGACAGCTGCGCATTGGCAATAGCTTGCGCAACATAAGCGAATTATACTCAAAAAGAAATGGATTGCGAAAAATGACGAACGCGTTATCATGCCGCAATAAAATTCGCAATTCATTTTTCTTTGAGTATAACTCATGTTACGCAGTATTACTTTTGATAGCCTTGAAAAGGCTGAATATCCATAACCGTATGCAAATGTAGGGGCGGGGTTTGCCCGCCCAGCGCAGTTTACGGCAAACAGACAACAGCTCAGCTGCCCGCAAAGGCAGAACCTGTACTTTCACATCTGTTCTGCCCTTGCGGGCAGGGAGATACGAACGTCATTTTCCGCAGGCAACACTCCGTTTCGACACGCTCAGCGACCAGCTCGCTTGCGGTTACGCAAAACAGCCTTTTCAAGGCTGTTTTGCGTAACCTGAGAGTATAAAAAAAATGTTGCAGCGATGTTTTTAATGTCGCTGCAACATCAGATAATAAACCAACTTTAAAATAATACAAAACTAATTCGTAATTCCCAGTTTCTTCTTGATTATTTCCGAACAATCAATGCTCTTATCCGAATGATAAAGAATAATTGGAGTGCTGACGTCGAAGATGTAAATAAATCCATTTTCGGCTCCGGCATCTTCAATCGCTTTGTTTATCTTTTCAAGAATCGGTTGCAACAAATCCTGTTGTTTTTTACCGATAGTTTGCTGCGCCAAAAGGTCGTAATTCTCCAAACGTTGCTGCAAGTCCTGAATATCTTTTTCCATCGTAGCCCTTACTAATTCGGGCAGGCTGTCGCGACTTGTGAGGTATTCGGTATATTTCCGTTGTGCCTCTTCCTGCATTACGGTTCTTCTGTCCTGAAGCACTTTGGCTTCGCTTTCTAATGAACTCATTGCGCTGATATATTCAGGCAACTCCGATACTAACTGCTGCGAATTAACATGTCCGAATTTCAGTTCCTGACCGTAAGTCATCGAAACCATTAAAAGTAATACGCCTGCAAAAACAAATTTTATTGTCTTCATTTATTTTAATTATTAATCGTGATTATTGAATACTTAATTTTTTCTTTACCAATGGGGTTACATCAATGCTTTGAGCCGAACGGTAAAGGGTGAACGAAACCTCCTGTGTTACTTGAAATATGTAAAGAAAACCTTCTTCGGCGCCAACATCGTCAACCGCTTTATGAAGTTTTTCGATTACAGGCTGCTGAAGTTCCTGCTGACGCTGCTGTAATTTTTGCTGCGACTCGGTGAAAAAAGCCTGCACTTTTTCAAGCATCGTCATATATTCGGCTTCTTTTGCCTGACGTTGCTGCTGCGAAAGTGATGCTGCATTTTGGGCATAATCGCTTTCTAATTTTTGCAACTCTTCACGCATATCGGTAAATTGCGATTCAAGTTTGGCAGTTTCGCTGTCAAGCGTCTTTTGAATGGTGTTGTATTCGGGCATTACCATAAACAACTGGTTAATGTCGATGTGTCCAAATTTGGGCGCCTGAGCCGACAGTGTCGCAAGAGGCAAAACCGCAAACAATAAGATGATAAAATGTTTCACTGCTATAATTTTAAATTTTTTCTGAACAAAATGATATTAAATGCGGGTGCAAATAAAACTAAAAACTTCGGAATAATCTACTCATCGAACAATTTTTATTATTCGATGAGTAGATTATTGTGAAAACCAAACGAATATTATTGTTTTTTATGTCCAAGTCGTTCCAATACCTGATCGCTTTTATCGGATTTCGGGTCGAGATAAAGCACTCCTGTCGATTTATCAAATATGGCAGCCAAACTCTCTTCACGGGCAATCTCCCTTAAAACTGCGGTTATTTGATCTTGCAATGGCTGTATCAATGCTTGCTGACGTTTGGACATCTCTCCTTCGGCGCCAAAATACTTTTGCTGAAGCAACTTTGCCTGTTTCTCTTTTTCGATGATTGCTTCTTCTTTCTTTGTACGCATCTCGCCGGATAGGAATACGCTTTCGGCTTGAAACTCCTTGTACAGCGTAGCGACTTCCTGATAAACCCCCTCGATTTCCTGCTGCCATGTTTTCGACAACTGGTTCAGTTGATCTTGTGCAGCCTCGTAAGCGGGTATGTTTTTCAAAATGTAGTCGGTATCGACAAATGCAAACTTTTGGGAAAAAGCCATTACCTGACATCCCAAAACAATAGCTAAAATAAATCCTGTCCTTTTCATTGTACTGTGTTTTTATAAAAAATTTCAACTCCGTTGCCTAACAAAAATCAAACCAATATTCATTAGGGAACCTCTAAAAATTCAAAGTTCGAGGCTTGCGAGGCGATAAAAGCGCAGTTTACATGAACGTAAATGAGCATTTTATCGTCCGAAGCATAACGAAAAAATTGGAGTTTTTAGAGGTTCCCATTATTCAATTACGAAACATAGTTAATGATTAACCATTAAA
>JAITVO010000104.1 GCA_031285765.1 Cytophagaceae bacterium
TGTTTAAGTATAATTTTACGCATCGTAAGTTTTGCGGAAACGCTCCGCGAGTTTGCAGAAACGCTCCGCGAGTTTGCAGAAACGCTCCGCGAGTTTGCAGAAACGCTCCGCGAGTTTGCAGAAACGCTCCGCGAGTTTGCGGAAACGCTCCGCGAGTTTGCAGAAAGGCTCCGCGAGTTTGCAGAAACGCTCCGCGAGTTTGCAGAAAGGCTTTGCGAGTTTGCAATAATTAAAGGATGTGTTACTTGTTTTTCAACTTCAATCCACATATTGCACGGATTTTTACAGATAAGCAAAGAAAAATCTCTATTAATCTGTGAAATATAGGGATGATGCGTGACGAAATTTGCCACAACGTATGAACAAATAAAACAAAGGCAAGATATAACAATATACATTATTGTAAAAAAGGAGATTGTTCAAAACCAGATGGACATTATTTTGAAAATGTTCAAATTATTGGATATCGACATTGACATCAAAAAGGGGGATACGGCTGCACAGGTTTCGATATTGCCATTTCAGGCAGGCAGGTGGCAATATTATGATGTTGATGGCATGATGCTTTGCAAAAAAGCAAGGGGAATATGTGCATAATATGCATTATGATGCTTTGTGAAACAAATATTATGATTGAAGTGTGCCGGAACAGTACGGATATTATTGCGACACTGAGCAACACTGCGATATGCGACATAATTGCCATATTGGATGCAGCCCGTATCGAAATGTTTGCAGGCGCGTGTAACAAATGCTAAATGCAAACGCGCGTGAATGAACCCGGCAAGTTATACTCAAACAGAATTGATTTGCGAATAAAAGCAACAAGGAGATTAATGCCCTTGTTGATAAATAAAACTGAACAGTTAAAAAACTGGAATCTACTGTTATTTGCAAACCATTTTTGCTTGAGTATAAAATGCCTGCCAGTACAGAAGAATATTGGGCTGTACAAATGATAACTGTAAATTACAGTTATATGTTTGACACGAAATATTTATATGTTTGAATGTGAAATTTGTAATAAATGCTAAACACAATTAATTGTTAAACCATGACTATAGTAAGCATAGAGGAATTTGTGACTGATCCCGACAAATATTTGAATGTTGCTGCGTACGAAAAGATATATGTAAAAAGGGGACTGCAGATATTTACGATGATTAGGAAAAGGAAGAGGTTTAAGAGTCCTGACGACGATTTGCGAAGCGCTATACCGATAGAAGATGTTCGCGATAGTATAATTGATTACTTTTTAAAAAAGAACATAAAATGAAAATATTAGCGATGCCGGATATTATCGAAAATTTAATCGGGCAAATTGAGGTGTTATATGATAAAAAATATTTCTATTTTAAAGATACGCCAGTTGATATTGCTGACAAGCTTTTTGATATTATAAGCAGGGAACTTGCAAAGAAAAGTTACAATCATGCACCAAGATATTTTGCAAAGTATGGCGATAATTTGAAGTGGATATTGTGTAAAACAGATGCGCAAACGGGCTGGTATGTTTTTTTTGAAATATACCTTGATGATGATGATGAGAAATATCTTGTAAAACATATTGAATCGACCCATACGGCGGGATGTTACATGACGGCGGATGTTGAACTGAAACAAAAAGATGACGAATGTAAACAACAGGAGTCATTTTAAAAGGCGCCGGCGTATGAAATATCGGATAATTTTAAATACATGAACCAAATATGTACATATCCGGATGACAAAAAGCAGATACGGCGCAAAGGCGGGCTGCAGTTTTGCGGATGTTTGCGCAGCGGCAAACATGCAATTGCAAAGTGGCAAAAAATAGCGACAGTAGATGTAGATGTTTCCGAAACAATTGTAAACAAAGGGAAAGATATAATGCTGAAAGGAATTAAAAAGAAGGATGCTTTGCATATTGCATGTGCCATTGAAGCTAAATGCACCTGTTTTTTAACTACCGACAAAAAATTACTGCGTACAACATTTAACGAAATTACCGTTACAAGTCCAATAGACTTTATTAAAATACTGAAGATATGAGAACTGACACTATTATCAGAAATGAGGGAACACAAGCGCTGATGGATAAACTTGGACTTGTGGATGCCGAACGTTTTATTATGTTGATACAGAAAGAACATTTTGATTACACCAGATGGCAGGAAAATCTGTTTGAAAATATGAGCATAGACGAAATAAGCCAAAATGCAGCCGAACTTCGGGAAAACAACAGGGTGTCAATAAGTTCTGAAATGTAAATATGCTATTCGGTTTTTCGACTCTAATCTGAGAATAATGTCGATGAAATTTCATATATTGGCATCGCAGTTTAAAATAAATGACAATCAATACAGTTTTTTGTCCGAAAAATATGTGGAAATATGTGGAAATGATGGGTAATGCGTTCCTGAACAGTAATTTGTAATTCGTAAACAGTAATTTTCAAGAGATGGCAATAAAATTTCAATACAATAAAACCTCGCTTCAAGGGCTTGACAAGCAACTGAAGGTGCGCAAAAAGGCTTTGCCTACGCTCAAAAACAAAGAATCGGCGCTGCGAAGCGAGGTTCAGCGAGCAAAAGACGAGGCTGTAAGGCTCGAAAAAGAATTTGAAACAGCGCTCGCCGCTGTTGAACAGATGACGCGACTGTGGAATGAGTTCGACTCGTCGTTGTTGAGCATCAGCAATGTAGAACTCATTCAAAAAAAGATTGCAGGCGTAATAACACCCGTCCTTGTCAGCATACAGTTTGATGTAGCGCCCTGCAATTTATTCAACAGCCCGGTGTGGTTTGCCGACGGTATCGCAATTTTAAAGAATCTGGCAGAATGTGCCGTTGCACGCGAGGTTTTTATCCGAAAAATGGAGCTGCTTGACTTTGCACGTAAAAAAACTACACAGAAAGTTAATCTGTACGAAAAAATACAAATACCCGGTTTCGAAGATGCGATGCTCAAAATAAAACGTTTTTTGGAAGATGAAGAGAATCTGTCGAAGTCGGCACAGAAAATCGTAAAAACAAAACAGTTACAACAGGAGGAAATGCTATGATTGTGCCAATGACAAAATATTCGTTTCTGGTGTATCATGCCGATTATCCCAATTTTATCGCCGAGCTGAAAAAAATTGGCGCAGTGCATGTACAGCCAAAAGAAAACGAGCCGTCGCCCGAAATGCAGGAACTCTACCGCCGTATTTCGGACGTCGGCGCTACGCTTCGCAACCTCGACACGATAAAACGCAACAGCGAGCCGCCAACCGCCGTTCCTCAGTTTGCCGATGGCGAAGCGTTACTTGCACGGATTCGCGAGGCAGAGGCGAGCTTGGACAAAACCCGTCAGCACATCTCCGCACTCGAAAAGGATGAACGGCTTGCAGCGCCTTGGGGCGAATATTCGCACAGCCTGTTGCATCAGCTCGAAGATGAAGGCTTAACGTTTCGGTTTATGACCGTTCCCGTGCGCAAATATTGCAACGAGTGGGAAACTGAATACTGCGTCCGAAAAGTGTGCGATGTGGGTGGAGTTTGCTATTTTGTTGCCGTAGAGAGGAACGAAGCAGCAGTTTTTGCAAATGCCGACGAGGTAAGGTTGCCAGCCAAAACCGCAGCACAGTTGCGCAACGAAATTATGGAACATCGCGAAAGCGAAAAGGCATTACAGACCGAACTGAACGCCATTGCCCATCACAAATCGGGCATGTTGACAGCCTTTCATCACCAGCTTTCCGAAGAGTTGGAAGAGATGAACGTGGTGCGTCAAACAACTCACGAGGCAGAAGGCAAGATGATGCTCGTTGAAGGCTGGGCGCCCGATACGCACACATCGGAGCTAAACGCTTATCTTGAATCGGCAGGTATTGTTTATATTGCGCAAGCGCCCGTAGCAGGCGAAAAAACGCCTGTTCTGCTCAAAAACAATCGCTTTGCGCGAATGTTTGAATTTATTGGCGAGCTTTACGATTTACCCAACTACCACGAGCGCGACCTTACACCATTTTTTGCTCCTTTTTATGTAATATTTTTCGGATTGTGCCTGGGCGATGCAGGCTACGGGCTACTGTTTGTGCTGCTCGGCTTATTTGCCCGCCAAAAGGTAAAAGAGCCTGTGATGAAGTCCGCAATGTCGCTCATCTCGGTACTTGGCGGCGCCGCCATCGTGATGGGCATTGTGAGCGGAACATTTTTCGGTATTCCATTGCTCGAGTCGGCGCTTCCTTTGTGGATATCGAAGTTCAAAGCTGTGATGCTCGATTCAAACAAGCTGTTTTACAATGCGCTGATTCTTGGAGTTGTACAAATTTTATTCGGAATGATGCTGAAATTTGCGGGCGAAATAAAACGGTCGGGCTTTTTGTCGTCGCTCTCAACGCTGGGCTGGCTGCTGTTGCTCATTGGCTGCGGCGGAACGTACACTTTGCAGGCGTTCAACTATATCACACCCGAAATATCGCGGTGGAGCTTCATCATTTTTGGAAGTTTGGGTGGTGCGTGCATATTTTTGCTCAACAACTTGCGCCGCAACCCGCTCATCAACGCAGGCGCGGGACTGTGGGACGCCTACAACATGGCTACAGGGCTGCTTGGCGATGTGCTTTCGTACATACGCCTCTTTGCACTCGGATTGTCGGGCGGCGTAATGGGGCTGGTATTTAACGATTTGGCGCTAAGCATGGGCAGCAGCACAGGCATCCCGGTAGTAAGCCACATGGTTACACTGTTTATCCTCCTGTTCGGACACGGAATTAACATCTTTATAGCCGCGCTGGGCTCCTTTGTCCACCCGATGCGCTTAACCTTTGTGGAGTTTTACAAAAACGCAGGCTTCGAAGGCGGCGGCAAAAAATACAAACCCTTTGCAAAGTATAAAAAGGAAACAAAGGTATTTTGAGGGCAGAGGAGTGTTGCCGGTGTTGGTTTTAGCTAACCGGGTAATCGCGGGAACATTGAACTCTCAGGTTTTTGTGTTGAAATGTTACTCATACACAGTTTGCACATTCCCGTTACAGGTTTCAAAAAGCCTGTACTCCTTGCCTGTTTCCGAAACAATATGGACCAGCCGCTCTTTTTGCGTATCGGTAATAAAAATTTGTTTGAAATAATTGTTTCCCACCAGCTTTATCAGGCGTTCACCTCTTTCGTGGTCGAGTTTGTCAAAAATGTCGTCTAAGAGCAGAATGGGCGCAATATCGTTTTGTGTGTAAAGAAAACCATATTGCGCAAATTTGAGCGCTATCAAAAAACTTTTTTTCTGACCCTGCGAGCCATCGTGCCTTACAGGATACTTGTTCAGCAACAGTTCAAGGTCGTCGCGATGAATACCTTTGGTTGTGTAACCAAGAATCAGGTCGCGCTCCCTGTTTTGCTGCAACAGTTCCATCAAGTCGCCCTTTTTATGATGCGAATGATAAATCATATCAACTTTTTCCGACTCCCCCGAAATTGCAGCATAGTAATCGTTGAAAACAGGGATGATGTCGTTGATAAAACGCTGCCGTTTTTCAAAAATAACTGCTCCGCTCAATGCTAATTGAGCATCCCATACATCAAACTGTGATGCAATGTTTCCCTCAAGGCTTCTGCTTTTTTTCAGAAGCGTATTTCGTTGAATTAATGCACGGTTGTAACGGAGCAAATTGTCGAGATAACTCTTGTCGAACTGCGAAATAACGCTGTCGATGTACCTTCTCCGCTGTTCACTGCCGTCGGTAATCAGCCTTTCGTCGGCAGGCGAAACCATCACAAGCGGCAACAGTCCGATATGCTCCGACAGTTTGACATACTCCTTTTTATTACGCTTGAATTGCTTTTTGTGGTCTCTTTTTAAGCCTGCATATATGTTTTCATCAATACTGTTGCGCTCATAACTGCCCTGAACCACAAAAAAGTCTTCGCCGTGATTAATAACCTGACTGTCCACCGGATTAAAATAACTTTTGCAGAACGACAGATAATAAATTGAATCGAGCAGATTGGTCTTACCGGTTCCGTTGTTTCCTACAAAACAGTTGATACCCGACGAAAAATCAAGTTCGGCCTGCAAAATATTTTTGTAGTTAACAATACTCAGATGTTTTATATACATTGCATAAACAAATAAAGCCGCAAAGTTAACGAATAATTGCGATATAAAAAGATACTCAAAGGAGTTGTAGAGGGGGATAAATGATTTTTATGCCAAACCGCTGTCAAACTCGCGCACATTCAAGCTACACTTGTAAAAGGCTTCATTACACACGCAAGGTTTACATTCATATTCGGCGCTACCGGCAATTTGTTGCTGTATGTAACCAACTGATTACCGTATCCTTAATTTCTTGCAATAACAGCTGTTTGTGCAATTGCCATAAATCTTTGCCATGTACTTACAAAATTACCGTAAATTTCTTCCGCCTCTTATTTGTATTTTATTTGCATATAAATTACTTTTGCTGACTGTTGACCGAAAAAATAGTTTATAACACAATTAATAAATTAAGATGATGCGCGTATTGATAACAGGTAGCAACGGGCAGTTGGGGCAATCCATCAATGAACAGATTGAGAACGATAACTTCGCCGTTTTTGAACAGGTTGACCTGCCCGATTTTGACATTACCGACGAAGCATTTATAAAAAAATATCTGCTCAAAAACAAACCCGATGTAATTGTAAACTGCGCTGCTTATACTGCGGTAGATAAGGCGGAAGAGGATACCGAAACAGCACATTCGGTCAATACGCTTGGCGCAAAGTGGCTCGGAAAATATTCGGCAGCCTGTGGCGGTAAAGTTATTCATATATCTACCGATTATGTGTTCGACGGGCAGCATAATCTTCCGCTAACTCCATTCGACAAAGCCAATCCTAAATCGGTTTATGGGAAAACAAAACTTGCAGGCGAGCAGGAACTGGTAAAAGAAAATCCGAACAGCATCATTATCCGCACATCATGGCTTTATTCGCCATTCGGACATAATTTTTTGAAAACAATGCTTCGGCTGGGTAAAGAAAAAAACGAAATCAATGTTGTTTTTGACCAGACCGGAACGCCTACATCTGCTTTGGATTTGGCTTCGGCAATCATTTCTGTCATAAAAAAGATGAATGAAAATTCCGAAAGCTTTCAACCGGGCATTTACCATTATTCCAATCAGGGAGTTTGCAGCTGGTACGATTTTGCCGTTACAATATTTAAAATTGCCGGCATTCACTGCAAAGTCAATCCTGTTTTTTCTTGCGATTTTCCAGCTGTTGCGCCTCGCCCTGTTTATTCTGTTTTGGATAAAAGTTTATTTATCGCTAAGTTTGGCGGCGAAATTCCCCACTGGACAAATGGAGTTGAACGCTGTTTACAACATAAAGAATTTAATTAACACCACATAAACAAATCAATTCATTTAACATTAAATACACAGTAATATGAGTAACAATAATGAAATATTGCAAACTGTTCGCGCAAAAGCTCAAAAATGGCTCAACGGCGCCTACGATGCCGAAACAAAAAGCGAAGTAAAAAAGATGCTCGACAATCCCGACACTACCGATTTAATCGATGCTTTTTACAAAGACCTTGAATTTGGTACAGGCGGTTTACGCGGAATTATGGGCGCAGGCTCAAACCGCATGAATATATACACTGCAGGAACGGCTACGCAGGGTTTGTCGAACTATTTGAACAAAGAATTTTCGCACCTTTCGGAAATAAAAGTAGTAGTAGGGCACGATTGCCGAAACAACAGCCGTCTGTTTGCCGAAACAATGGCTAACATATTTTCGGCAAACGGAATTACAGCTTATCTTTTCGAAGATTTGCGCCCTACACCCGAAATTTCTTTCGCCATCCGAAAATTAGGATGTCAGAGCGGCATCATTATAACGGCTTCGCACAATCCGAAAGAATACAACGGATACAAAGCCTACTGGGATGATGGCGCACAGGTAATTGCACCTCACGATACCAATATTATTGATGAGGTAAATAAAATCGGCTCGGTTGACGAAATTAAATTCAAAGGCAATTCAAAAAAAATAAAGATTCTTGGCGCCGAAATGGACGAAATGTTTTTGGAACAGATAAAACAAATATCGTTAAATCCCGAAGCCATCGCAAAACAGAGCAATCTTAAAATTGTTTTTACACCGATACACGGAACAACGGTAAAAATTGTTCCCGATGCGTTGGCGCGAATTGGTTTCAAAAACATTATTCATGTTCCCGAGCAGGATGTGGTTAGCGGAAACTTTCCAACGGTGGTTTCGCCAAATCCCGAAGAACCCGCTGCCCTGAAAATGGGCATCGCGAAAGCAATGGAAACAGGCGCAGAATTGGTAGCCGCTGCCGACCCCGATGGCGACAGACTGGGCATTGCAATCCGCGACGATAAGGACGAATTTATCCTCGTTAATGGCAACCAAACAGCAACCCTGCTAACGTGGTATATGCTTAACCAGTGGAAAGCAAAAGGAAAACTCACGGGAAGCGAGTTTGCGGTTAAAACCATTGTAACATCGGAACTGATAAAAACAATTGCACGCAACACAGGTGTCGAATGTTTTGATGTTTACACCGGTTTTAAATGGATTGCGATGGTAATTCGCGAACTCGAAGGAAAACGCAAATACATTTGCGGCGGCGAAGAAAGCTACGGATTCCTCCCCGGCGACTATGTGCGCGACAAAGACTCGGTGGGCGCCATTGCTATAATTGCTGAAATTGCAGCGTGGGCAAAAGAGCAGGGCAAAACGCTGTACGGTTTGCTTAAAGAGATTTATGTAGAAAATGGCTTTTCGTGCGAGCGTTTGATTTCGATTGTACGAAAAGGAAAGGCTGGAGCCGACGAAATAAAAGCCATTATGACCGATTTCAGAAATAATCCGCCCAAACAACTTGGCGGCTCTAAGGTTACTGTTGTAAAGGATTACATGTCGCTCAAAGCAACGAATCCGCAAACAGGCGTCGATGAAGTAATCAGCCAGCCAGCAACATCCGACGTGTTGCAATTTTTTACCGAAGATGGTTCAAAAATATCGGTACGTCCGTCGGGAACCGAACCCAAAATCAAATTCTATTTTGAAGTAACCGTAGAACTGAAAAGCATAGACCTATACGAACAGGCTAAAGCAGAAGGCGACAGAAAAATTGACAAAATAGTAGCCGACTTAAAGCTAAATTAATATTAATTTTTGTTCGATAAGTTCCGTATTCAATACTCAAAGTTGAATACGGAGCTTTTAATTTTGAACAATGTGCAGACCTGTCGAAACAGTAAAATCGCTCTGTAAGTTGTTTATCTCCATATTTCAACACCGCCATTGGCGCTATCACCAAAAAGTGTAATCTTTGCAGTGTCTATTCATTATTATACGCTGCCCTGCGAACATTACTGTGATAGATGCAGAGCCGCCGGCGGGCGCAACTACCGATGCGTTTTGTCTATAGTAACTTGAGCTATAAGCTGACTTTCGATTCGCAATTCATTTTTTATTGAAAATAGTTTGAATAACATCGTTATTCTTAGCAATTAATACCTCCCCCCATTTTTTTACAAAAGCTCGTACTTTCTGAAAAAAGATAATATAAGCGTCGGCATTCATCAGCGGCGAGTCGGTAGTAGCTTTATAAGTAAGAAATACACCCATGGGCAGCAGCACTGCCGACGAAAGCCATATTCCCTGATAAACCGTCCAAGCGCCTTTTATGGCAAATTTCGACCCTGAAGTATCAATAATATAATAAGAAATAAACAAAAGGATGGAAATTACAACCGGCAGTCCCAGTCCGCCTTTGCGAATGATGGCGCCAAGTGGCGCTCCAATAAAAAAGAAGATAAAACATGCAAACGAAAGCGTGTACTTACGATGATATTCCATCAAGTGCCGTCTGATTTTGTTGTCTTCGCGACTGATATAGCGCATCTGGTCGTCAATGGACAATTTGCTGTCGCGAGCCTGACGGAGAGCATACTCCACTATCGCTTTTTGTTGGGAAGCAGGCAGCGCATTAAAAACAGAGTCGATATTGATATTAACGGCGGTATCCACTATTGCAAATTGATTTTTATCGTATTGTGGCAAACGATTGAAGTAGAAATTAGCCGAAAGGTCGCTCAATCCTTTTACATATACGTTTCTTTCGCCTCGCAGTGAATCAATATCGCGCCTCAGCTGTTCAATGTTTTTCATGCGGTCGCTGTTACGAAACAAACTTTCGTCGGTTTTGGCAAAATCGAATCCCTGCACTTGAATAATAGATGTCTGCTCCTTAAAAATATCGGTATGAAACATTTTTGAGTCGCGATTCGACTGTGGCTTGCTTCGTGTTAAAGATAATTTTTCATCGTAGCGAACGCCATCAAAAAGTGTTATAATAAGATTTTTTTTATCGCTCGCCATTTGAAGTTTACCCGAATCGGCAAGCGTAACATTACTGTTTCTGTTCATCCGGTCGCGATGGTCGTAAATCATCACATTGTAAAGCATATTGGTTTCTCTGTTTTTTTCATCTACTTTTATGGCAAAATCATCAACGCCCTGATAAAAAACTTTTTCCTTAATATCCATCTCTAATCGTGTTTCGCGTATTCCGTGAAGCAACGAATAGAGTTTCAGATTGGCAACGGGCAGCACATCGTTCGAGAATTTGTAGGCTCCATAGGAGGTGCAGATGGTAAGAGCAATCAGCGGGAGCATAATACGCGGGAGCGATATTCCTGCCGATTTCAGGGCTGTCAGTTCGTAATTTTCGCCCAAACTGCCAAAGGTCATTAACGATGCCAGCAGTATTGCCAAAGGCAGCGCCATAGGAACAACCTGAAGAGATGCGTAAAAAAGCAGTTCGGCAAGTACATGCCACTCCAGTCCTTTTCCAACCATATCGTCCACATATTTCCACAGGAATTGCATCATCAGGACAAATAAAGCGATGAAAAAGGTGAGTACAAATGGACCCAAATAGCTTTTCAATATAAAAAAATGAAGTTTTTTCATACGTTCTAAGAAAATACCCGAAACAGAAATTGTTCTGTTTCGGGCACAAAGTTAGTGATTAGAAATTAAATTTCAGAGAGACCCGATCCCACGTTTTAAAAATTCAATCTGCCGTGTCCATAAATCAATGGAGTCATTTTCTTCGTCGGGGTCAACGTGGTCAATAATTATTAATGCCACATCGCCCGTAAGTTCATCTACGTTAATTTGAAATTCGAACCACGTATTATCCTCTTCATCATCTATCCACTGGTAACGCACCAGTTTGTTTTCCTTACGAAACACCTGCTCTGCCTGCTGTTCGCTTTTATTCCATACAAAGGTGAAAACTTTTCCACGAACGGTTACATTATCGGCAAACCACTCGGCTAAACCGCTCGGTGTACTCAACCGGTTGAACAAAATAGCGGGAGAGGTATTAAGCAGATATTCCAGTTCAAGCATTTTTTTCTGTTCGTTCATAACTCAATTGTTTAAAAGTTACGGGCGGCAAGATAAAGGTTTTATTTAGAATAAAAAATATTTCTGTAAATATTTTCTTTGCTATTTTTCTTTATAATTGATATTATGTGCATTAACGAGTGAAGAAAAAAAATATTTAGAAAAAAATACTCGAATGATTTGGATACTTCTAATTTTAGCTCTACATTTGCACCCGCAAAAACAGATGCCGAGGTAGCTCAGCTGGTTAGAGCGCATGATTCATAATCATGAGGTCGGCGGATCATGCCCGCCTCTCGGTACATTAAAAAACCAAAGAGTTAAGAACATTATCTTGATTCTTTGGTTTTTTCGGTTTGCCAAAAAACAGTCAAAATCCGCTGCATATTGGGCTATGGAACTTAAAGCAATTCTATTTAAGGAACTTCTGATGAAATACATAGACTATTACGGGGAACCTCTAAAAACTCACAGTTCGAGGCTTGCGAGGCGATAACAGCGCAGTTTACATGAACGTAAATGAGCATTTTATCGTCCGAAGCATAACGAAAAAATTGGAGTTTTTAGAGGTTCCCATTATTCAATTACGAAACATAGTTAATGATTAACCATTAAA
>JAITVO010000137.1 GCA_031285765.1 Cytophagaceae bacterium
CAACTTCCGATGATACACTGGATGTAAAAAATAACGAGGGAACTCCTGTTTATGTTGAAATACGACAGCCCAACACGTTGCACACTGCGTCGGAACTTGCGCAATATGGGCAGCAGCAACTTGCTGTTTACATTATTGTATTAACGGCAGATGATGAAAATAATTTACCTGCTGAATACATAAACTTTCACCATATTTTTGTCGATAAAAATAAAAATGCTGAAATAATCGACCGTTTGGGAATTATGCAGTATCCTGCCAATTTTATTATTAATGATGCCGGAATTGTAGCCGCCAAAAATATATGGGGCGATAAGCTGAAACAGACGCTCGATACAATGATAGAAATTGGCGATTGATTCTATATTTATTCTCCAAAAATGCACTATATTTGCGCTTTCAATAGAAACAAAACCATTTATACAAATGAAAAAAATATTTTGGCTATCACTTGCAGTTGTTTTGATGGCAGGATGTTCGGATAAAAACAGCCTTACGATTGAAGGCAATATCAGCGATGCAGGAAACAATAAGATATTTCTTTACCAAATGGCGCTTTCGGGCGATGTGCTTATCGACAGCCTGAAGGTGAAGAGTAACGGCAATTTTAAATTCAAACTGGATGCTTTAGGCGAGCCCGCGTTTTTTAAATTGCAGCTGTCGCCCAACAGTTTTATCACGCTGCTGGGCGATACAACCGAACATATTACCGTAAAAGGGCAGAAATCTTCTTTTGCAAAAAACTACGCGATTGAAGGTTCGCAAGGCTCGGCAAATGTTAAGATGTTAAACGGTAAAATTATCGCATTGCGAACAATGGTTGATAGCCTTACAAATATCTACAACTCGCTGCCAGATACTGAAAAGGAGGCTCGCGCAGAGGCGGTCAGTCAGGAGTTGGAGGCGGCAATCGGCGAGTACAAAAAATGGATTGGCGAATTTGTGCTGGCAAATACCCGCTCGTTTGCATCGTATTATGCGCTGTTTCTTACGTTGAGCGACAATACGCCGGTGATGAACATCTGGGATAAAAACGACCAAATGTACTTTGCAGCGTCGGGCACAAGTCTTAACATGTTTTATCCGCAGGCTGAACGTGTAAAACAGCTTTGCGACATGGTACTGGCAGTAAAAGCCGAACAGCGCAAATCTGCAATGCTCGAAAAACTGACGAGCGAAGCCAATTCGGCAATTCCCGAAATAAAAGAAAAAGATGTAAACGGCAACGAAATTGCGCTGTCGTCGCTGCACGGAAAGGTGGTGCTGCTATCGTTCTGCGCAACATGGGACGAGGCTTCGCGGCAGGAAAATCGCAACCTGAAACGCATTTATAATAAATACAGGCAGCGCGGATTCGAAATCTATCAGGTATATCTTGAGCGCAGCAAAGTGCTGTGGGAAAGTATGCTGTTGCAGGACGAAATACCTTGGATAAGCGTAACCGACCTTGCATATACCAACTCATACCCCGCAAGGCTCTACAATGTGCAAAAAATTCCCGCCAATTATCTTATTAGTCGCGACGGCGATATTATCGGTAAAGACCTTTTTAACGATATGCTCGACGACAAACTTAGGCAACTGTTATAAAATTGATAAGGGAAAGTCGCACGCTTACAGGTCTGTTTCGCAGAGTCTGTAACAAACAGCAAAATATTTCCGACGTATTTGCTTTGATTTACTTTAGTATCTGCTTGCTTTATATCTGTATATAAACTACTTTTGGCGGCTATTAAAACAAAACAGTTCGTAAGCATCATGATAATATCAAAAGTTAAAGAATTGGCTGTCATCTTTATAAAAGGAATAGCGATGGGGTCGGCAAACGTAATTCCGGGAGTATCGGGAGGAACCATCGCCCTGATAACAGGAATATTTGAGCGATTAATCAATGCCCTCAAGTCGTTTGACATCACTGCCTTGAGGCTGCTCTTCAAAGGCAAATTCAGTAAGTTTGCCAGCCACATTGACCTCCAGTTTCTCGTTGCACTTTTCGTAGGCGTGGGCGTGGCTGTAATATCGCTCGCACGCCTGTTTGAAGTTCTCTTTAAGGATTATCCTGTCTATATCTGGTCGTTCTTTTTCGGGCTGGTGCTGGCATCGGTTTTCTTTGTAGGCAAAACAGTACAGAAGTGGCACGCTGGCTCCGTTGCCTCCTTTGTGGCAGGCACAATCATCGCCATTTTTATCTCAATAGCAACACCCGCCTCCGAAAACGCCAATATATGGTACTTGCTGCTATGTGGCGTAGTAGCCATTTGCAGCATGATATTGCCCGGACTGAGCGGCTCGTTTGTGCTTCTGCTGATGGGAAACTACCAGTTGGTGATGATTGACGCCATCAATCAGCTTCGTCTCGACGTGCTGATACCTATTGCCATTGGAGCAGTGGCGGGATTGCTGGCATTTTCGCACTTTTTGTCGTGGCTGCTCAAGCGGTTTCCCGATTCAACCATCGCCCTCCTCACCGGTTTTATACTTGGCTCGCTTGGCATTCTTTATCCATGGAAAACCTCTCTTACAGAAACCTTTGGAACAAAAGAAAAAATAGTGGGGTACGAATGGCATTTGCCCGAAATATCGGCAGAATTCTTCTGGGCGCTCACTTTCTGCATTCTGGGCATTATCACCATCTGCGTTACCGAAACACTTGCAAAGAGCAAACACAGATAAAGCTGGGCGCGACATGAAAACTTTCGGATTAATTGGCTACCCGCTGTCGCACTCTTTTTCGAAAGAATATTTCAACCAAAAATTTCGTTCCGAAAATATTAATGCACGTTACGTGAACTGTCCGCTCGCGTCGGTCGATGATGTTCGCGAATTGCTCAACAGCCGGCACATTGCGGGCTTCAATGTAACATTGCCTTACAAGCAAAAAATCATCCCTTTCCTCGATGAATTAAGCCGTGAAGCAGCCGAAATTGGCGCCGTCAACGTAATTAAAGTCATCCACCACGCCGGAAAACAAATATTAAAAGGCTTCAACAGCGATGTTACAGGTTTCAGCCTCTCGCTCAAGCCTCTGTTGCAGCCGCACCACCGTCGCGCCCTCGTGCTTGGCACCGGCGGCGCTTCACGGGCGGTATCTTTCTCGCTTTCGCGAATGGCTATCGAACACAGGTTTGTATCGCAACGCCCCGAAGCATCCATGTTCAGCTACGCCGACCTTTCACCCCGAATAATGAATGAATACACGCTGATTGTCAATACAACTCCTCTCGGAATGTACCCCGAAACCGGCACAGCGCCAGCTATTCCTTACCAACACCTCACATCTGCACACTTGGCATTCGACCTGATTTACAATCCCGACGTCACACTTTTTTTGCAAAAAGCATCACAACAGGGCTCCGTCGTAAAAAATGGCAAAGAGATGCTGATACTTCAGGCTGAAAAGGCTTGGCGAATATGGAACAGTGATGCGGACGTTTAAAAAGACACGATAAATTCCAAATTAAAGATTGATCCCGAAACGTTGAACCTTGAACTTTTTGTAGCCTTGAAAAGGATGCAAAGTATAATTTGCATAGCCAGAGTTATTATTGCATAACTCATGTTACGCAAAACAGCCTTGAAAAGGCTGGATATTGGCTCCGCCGATTTTCAATTCATAACCGCAAGCGAGCGGAGCGTTGCCTGCGGAAAATGACGTTCGTATCTTCCTGCCCGCAAGGGCAGAACAGATGTGAAAGTACAGGTTCTGCCCTTGCGGGCAGCTGTGCTGTTGTCTGTTTCCCGTAAGCTGCGCTGGGCGGGCAAACCCCGCCACTACATTTGCATACGGTTATGAAGATTAGGCTTTTGGCTTATGCCGATTTTCAATTCAAGCCGAGTGCGTAACATGAGTTATTATTTATTGCTCTTACATATTCCATTAGGAAGACGGAGTTCGGCAAGTACGTCCGCATATTTTCGAAGATATTCAATAATTGCAACACTCCCGTTGTGCAATTTTTTTTTGACAAGAATTGCGGTAAAAAATCATTGAGCACATTTTTCAATATTTTCCTTACCTTTGACCGCCCAAATGATAGTGTGTAATGATTGAACAACCAACAGTCGATCGCGTAATTGAAGCCGCCCAGAGCCGAATTGTCGATATAGTTTCCGATTTTGTGAGCCTTCGCAAAAGGGGTGTTAACTATATTGGCAATTGCCCGTTTCATAACGAGAAGACGCCGTCATTCTCGGTTTCGCCCACCAAAGGAATATTTAAGTGTTTTGGCTGCGGAAAGGCGGGAAATGCCGTTCATTTTCTGATGGAGCACGAGCAGCTCTCGTGGCTCGAAGCTATTAAGATGCTCGGCAAAAAGTTTGGCATCCCTATCGAAGAAAAAGTACTGACCCCCGAAGATCTTATCCAGCAAAGCGAACGCGAAAGCATGATGATTGTTACCGAGTTCGCCTCAAAATATTTTTCGAGGATGCTTTACGAGTCGGACGAAGGCATCTCCGTTGGGCTTGGTTATTTCCGCAAGCGTGGCTTTCGCGACGACATCATTAAAAAATTTGAACTCGGCTACTCTCCTGCACAAAAAGATGCCCTGACAAAGGAAGCACAGAAAAACGGTTACAAAATTGAGTTTCTGGAGAAGACAGGGCTTGCCATTGTTGGCGACAATTACACTGCCGACCGATTTCGCGAGCGCGTGATGTTTCCTATCCATAACCTTACGGGGAAGGTCATCGCTTTTGGCGGACGCATTATGAAATCGGACGCAAAGACTGCCAAGTATCTCAACTCGCCCGAATCGGAAATTTATCATAAAAGCCGTATTCTTTACGGAATTTATCAGGCGCGGCAGGAAATCATCCGTCAGGACAGGGTTTTGCTTGTCGAAGGTTATACCGATGTGCTGTCGTTTCATCAGGCGGGCATTGCAAACGTGGTGGCATCGTCGGGAACGTCGCTCACGGTTGACCAGATACGGCTGATGGCGCGGTTTTCGCCGAATATTACTATTATTTATGATGGCGATACGGCGGGCATCAAAGCGTCGCTACGCGGAATAGATCTTGTGCTCGAAGAAGGCATGAACGTTAAGGTGTTGCTTCTGCCCGATGGCGAAGACCCCGATTCGTTTGCCCAAAAAACAGGCGGCGACGCTTTGCGCGATTACATCCAACAGAACGAAACTGATTTCATCAAGTTCAAAACATCGCTCCTGCTTGACGAAAGCAAAAACGATCCCATCAAACGGGCACAGCTCATTCAGGACATTGTGCGAAGCATTGCAACCATTCCCGACCACATCATGCGCTCGGTGTACATCAAGGAGTGCAGTGCACTGATGAGGGTAGATGAACCTGTGCTCTACAACGAAATCAAAAAAATTGACGAAAAGCGTAAGGAGAAGGACGCCACTCGCACCTTTGTTCGCACGCAACCCGACGTGCCTGCTACCGATACATCCACAGCGCCCGTTTTTACAATTACCAATCCTTTCGAAACAGAAGAGCGCGAAATAATGCGGTATCTGATTAGCTACGGCGAACATCCGCTTGGCGAAATTGATACTGAGCAGGGGCGAAAGGCGGTCAGCGTGGGCGAATACATCGTAAGCGAGCTGAAAAGTGATGACCTGAAAAGTTTGAATCCCGTTCACAATCAAGTGTTGCAGCTTTACGAGGAGCACGCAGACGACCCCGACTTTGTGGCGTCGAAATTCTTTATCAATCACTCCGACACCGAAGTGAGCCGCCTTGCTTCCAATCTGCTGGCGCATAAGCATACGCTAAGCAAAATTCACAAACGGACAGGCATTGTAAAAGAAACCGAAGAGTTGCTTGTTGATATTGTTCCGCGCGTGGTAATTGAACTGAAATGGAAGATGGTAAAAGTGCGTTTTGAGCAGTGCTGTCGCCGCCTCAAGAAATCCGAAGAAGAAAAAGACGATGCCGCCATGCTTTTGCTAATGCAGGAGATGCTGCGTCTGCAAAATGCCCTCAAAGTAATTTCGCTACAACAGGGGGAGAGAACGATTATTTATTGAGAATGGAGAGTTAAGACACAGTGTGCTGTTTTTTCTGCATTCTTCGCGTATCGTTCCAATCCCTCTTAATTTTGTAACTGATGTTACATAAGCCGAACTTTATAACACTTTCAAAAATATACCCAGAACAAGTTCTTCAACATCATCAATAAGCACAACAATTTGCCTTATTGGACTTCTTCGGAAAATAGCGACAGGATGTTTTATTTACACCCGCCATCTCATCGCTTTCGCGGATATTCTACCGTTCCTTTTGACAATGGGGCATGCCCCATTGCTGCTGATGC
>JAITVO010000149.1 GCA_031285765.1 Cytophagaceae bacterium
ACTGTTTCAGGCGTTACCACCACAATTTGAAAAGCAAACTTACATTGCCCTTGCTACGCAACTGCAAATATCTGAAAGCACCGCCAATAAGTGGCTCATGAAGTTCGTAAGTTCCAACTTACTGATAAAACAGGCACACGGGAGTTATGCGAAGAAAAGTACATGACAATAGAAGAATATATCTGAAAATAGTCCTTATTCCAGAAAAAAGACGTAATTTTGCAACGCAAAATTTTTGCGACTGAAATATGATGCGTACTTTAAATTTCATAGACCTCTTTGCCGGTGCAGGTGGCTTGTCCGAAGGATTTATTCGGGCAGGTTACACCCCTGTTGCGCATATCGAAATGGATAAGTATGCCTGCGATACACTCAAAACCCGCGCCGCTTTTCATTGGCTAAAAGCCAATTATCAACTGCAAAAATATAAAAAATATCTGTACGAAAAGCAGGAAAAGACCGATGGCAGCGAACTTTGGGCGCAAGTTCCGCAGGAAATAACCGACAGTATTATTCACGAGGCAATCGGCGAGGACACCATAGAAGATATTTTTGCAAAGGTCGATAAACTCAAAGGCGACAGGCAGGTTGATATTGTCATTGGCGGTCCGCCTTGTCAGGCATATTCAGTTGTGGGCAGGGCAAGAATGGGTAAAACCGTAGAAGACGACCCGCGCAATGATTTGTATAAATACTACGTTAAGTTCTTGGAACGCTACCAGCCGAGAATGTTTGTGTTTGAAAACGTTTTGGGTATCCGCTCTGCAAAAAACGGGCAGCCGTTTAAAGACTTGAAACGATTGGTGAACAAAGCAGGATACGAAATGGAAGACCATATACAGACGGCTTCCGAACATGGAGTTTTGCAGAATCGCCAAAGAGTTATCATTGTAGGCTGGAAAAAAGACACCGCATTTCATTATCCCGAACTGGCAAAGGAAGAAAACAGGTACGAAGTTCTTAAAGATTTGTTTATTGATTTGCCGCAACGCAAACATGGCGAAGGTCAGTTGTGCGCTCCTGTAAAATACGCAAAGCCGTTTTCGGGAATGAATTATCTGAAAAAATCAAAAATCCGCAACAGCGATTTTGATTTTACTACACAGCATATCGCTCGCCCAAACAACGAAAATGATCGCGAAATATATCGCAGGGCTGTTGAATTATGGCTTAATGAAAAGAAAAGAATAAACTATGCCGAATTGCCGGACAGTTTACAGAAACACAAAAATAAGGAATCTTTTCTTAATCGTTTTCAAGTGGTTGACCCTTGCGGTTGTTGCCATACCGTAGTTGCTCATATTGCTATGGACGGACACTATTATATTTATCCAACACTTAACCCGACAATAGAAAATGTACGCTCAATAACCATTCGCGAAGCCGCTCGCTTGCAATCTTTTCCCGATGACTACTACTTTGAGGGCAGCAGAAGCGCAGCATTTAAACAGATAGGTAACGCTGTTCCTGTGGTTTTGGCAGAAAAAATCGCTAACAAAATCAAAGAACAGTTTGCCCATGAATTACAGTGAGTATAAAAAAGCAGAGGCAATTCCCGAAGCCGCCTCAATGATAGAAACATTTCGGGCAATCGGTTACAGTTTGGAAACCGCCATTGCTGACATTATCGATAATTCCATTTCTGCAAACGCTCGGAACATTTACATAAACCGCATTTGGCGAGGCGGTCAGTCTGTCATTACTATAAAAGACGATGGTGAGGGTATGAACAGCAGCGAAATCATTCAAGCAATGCGACCGGGTGCGCAAAATCCCTTATCCGACCGCCCCGAAACTGATTTGGGGCGTTTTGGTTTGGGATTGAAAACAGCCTCATTTTCACAGTGTCGCAAACTTTCCGTATTAAGCAAGCGCAAAAACGAAGTACCCGCGTTTTGGTCGTGGGATTTGGATTATGTCGCTCAAAGCGACAAATGGGAATTGCTGCAATGGATACCCGAAGAATTTACAACCGAATTAGACAGTTCGCCGTCAGGTACGCTTGTTGTTTGGTCTGATTTAGACAGAGTTTTGCCAACACAGACAGCAGAAACAGATGACAGCGCAAAGCGTAAATTTTCCGATGCTTTGGATAAAGTAAAAAATCATATTGCGATGACTTTTCACCGTTTTATCGAAGACAAAACGATAAAAATATTTTGGGGCGAACATGAAATTACGGCGTGGAATCCGTTTTGTCCAAACGAAAGCAAAACGCAGGAACAGCCTGCCGAAAATATAAACGGCGGTGCAAAAATGAAAGGTTATGTTTTGCCGCATAAAAATAATTTTTCGTCAGAGCAGGCATACAAAAAAGCAGAAGGAATGAACGGCTACCCTGCACAACAGGGATTTTATGTGTATCGTGGTAAACGCCTATTGTTGGCGGGCGATTGGTTAGAATTGTTTCGCAAAGAAGAACATTACAAATTGGTACGCATACAGATTGATTTGCCGAACAAACTTGATACCGAATGGCAGATTGATATTAAGAAGTCAAAAGCATACCCGCCCGCAGTTTGCAGAGAACAGTTAGAATCTTATGCAAAATCAGTACGCACCATTGGCAGTGATGTTTACCGACACAGAGGCAAGATTTTGAAACAGAGAGCCGGACAGAATTTTCAACCACTTTGGCTCGAAAAG
>JAITVO010000117.1 GCA_031285765.1 Cytophagaceae bacterium
AGGATGAGTTCCGTTCCTTCGGCGGATGTTTTCACCGTACCGGCGCCTGCCGTCTGATTTTTGGGCGCCCGGTAAATACGGTCGAGTTCCGCACGCAGCACATTGTTGGTTACGGCGATGCCGTCATTTTTTAGCCGCCGGAGCACATTCAACACCGTATCCTCGATATTCTTCATCCGGGTGTTAAATTCCGGGTATTGCGGAAAATTTTTCGTTTCCTTGGCGCGACCCTTTTCTTTGTTCCAAAATTCGGGTTGGATGGTTTCGTCGGTATAGTATTTCAAAGGTAGATATTTCTTCCTGTCTTCGATCATTTCATAAGCCCCATAATTACAAAGGAAAAACACGGCGGTCTTGTTTTTTGATTTTGCCTGCGATAAATAGAATTTTACGGATGCCATTTTTTTGATGATTAAGGTTGGAAACTTCCCACCCCTATAAAATAAATGGAAATGAAAAAGTTAATCAAATAAATTACAGCGTACCAATACAGCGAATTGGAAGAATACGCACAGGATAAGGCAAAGGAAGATTACCTTACGGAAGAACAACGCCTTATGATTTTTATTTACAGAAACTGAAATAATTTGCGTACCTTTGTGTGGTCAATTTTGGCAATTTAGACAATTAAATATAATTTTTTAAATCAATATTATGGCAGTCAGTTATGTATTAACACAAAAGGGAAATCCGGGGAATCCCGACGCTCCGAAAAAGTTCTACGCACAAGCGAAAGCAAGTGGTGAACTTACATTCCGCAAACTCAGCAAGGAAATCGCAGAAGGCAGTACTACGGTTAGCGACACCGACGTTTTGGCAGTGCTGAACGACCTGATAAAAATCCTGAAACGCCACTTGGACAACGGCGAAATTGTGCGTTTCGGGGATTTTGGCACATTCCAAATCAGCGTAAGCGGCGATGGCGCCGAAACGGAAGAAAAATACCATCCGTCAATGATTAAGACCAAAAAGGTTGTTTTCCGTCCGGGTGTTGATTTGAAGGAAATGTTGAACAACCTGAAGTTCACGAAGCTTTAAAAAGGTCGAAACCTTTTATCCAAATCATCGAAACGATTTCACCAAGTCGTCGAAACGATTTGGGTAAAAGGCGGCGGGCTTTTTGAGGAAAGGATGTGAGCATTTAATAATAGAGTTAGAAAAATAAAATGGGCGAACTTTTGACCATAAAAGAAGCAAGCGAGTGGGCGACAAAACATATCTGTAAAAATGTTACGCCCGCTAATATTTCATATCTTATCCAGTATGGACGAATTAAGAAAATTGGCGACAACGGTACTACCCAAATTGCCAAACAAGACCTGATTAACTACTATAAATCATATAACGGGCAGCGTGAGGTTTCATGGAAAGACCAACTCGGAAATGACTTAAACTGGGCTTTATCGTTTGACCAATACAAAGAAGCCGAAACGACCAAACATGTTCACAGACTGCATCCATATAAGGGTAAGTTTATTCCGCAACTTGTTGAATATTTTTTGGACAGTCATATAGACAACTTTAAAGCAGAAACATATTTTCAAAAAGGCGATACCGTCCTTGACCCATTTTCTGGAAGTGGGACAACAATGGTACAGGCTTGTGAACTTGGAATGAACGCCATTGGTATTGATGTTTCAGTTTTCAACGCCTTGGTTGGGAATTGTAAAGTAGCCAAATATGATTTAATAGATATTCAAGGTGAAATCAACCGTATTTCAAAATCGTTGAAACGTTTTTTGGCGGATTCACATACAATAGAGTTTGAAGCAAAACTGTTGCAGGAGTTATACGAATTCAACAGCAAGTATTTTCCTGTTCCCGACTATAAATATCGGCTAAGGCAAGGCGAAATCAACGAGGCAAAATATGGTTCGGAAAAAGAGCAGGAATTTTTGTCTGTTTACAATGAACTTGTGAAAGAGTATAACATAAAATTACGACAGGACAAAATTGATACTTTCCTTGACAAATGGTACTCGCAACACATCAGAGAAGAAATTGAACTAGTGTTCAACGAAATCAAAAAGATTGAAAATACAGACACAAAGAAAATCATCAGCGTAATTCTTAGCCGCACCATTCGCAGTTGTAGAGCTACCACCCATGCAGACCTTGCTACACTTGTTGAACCGATTACAACAACATATTACTGCGCTAAGCATGGCAAAATGTGCAAACCGCTTTTCTCAATCCTCAAATGGTGGGAAACGTACAGTAAAGACACCGTAAAACGACTTGTACAGTTCAACAGATTAAGAACGCAAACGTTTCAAATCTGCTTGACAGGCGACAGCAGAACGATTGACATTCTTACCGAACTGAAAAAGAAAAATCCTGCATTTGCAGAGATAGCAGAAAAACAAAAAATCAAAGGCATTTTTTCATCCCCGCCTTATGTAGGCCTGATTGATTATCACGAACAACACGCTTATGCTTATGATTTGTTTGGCTTTGAGCGCAAGGACGATTTGGAAATAGGTCCGCTTTTTAGAGGACAGGGTAAAGAAGCAAAACAAAGTTACATACAGGGCATTTCGGATGTTTTGAATAATTGTAAGAAAGTCCTTGCCGATAATTATGACATTTTTTTAGTAGCAAATGACAAATACAATATGTATCCTACCATTGCAGAGAATGCGGAAATGAAAATTGTCAATCAGTTTAAACGTCCTGTATTAAATCGGACAGAGAAAGACAAAGGAGCATACTCGGAGGTTATTTTTCATCTAAAATCAAAATAGAAATGGCATTATCAACTGAACAAATACAAAACGTAGAAGCTGTTTTAAGAAACAGTTTACGGAATAAATTTCAAAACTACAATCCTGAGCCAGCCTCAATGCCTTTTCATACAAGACTTTTAGGAAAGGACAGAATGGCTTTATTTTCGTTTATTCATTCTCTGAACACAAATTTCGGCACAAGTATTTTTGAACCCGTTGCTTTGGCATTGGCTTCCACAACATTCAAAATAGCGAAAACACAAGCCACGGCAGGAACAAAAATCAGTGAAGCAGCGCAACGTGTTATTCAAGACATTATGGACGATTTGACGGCGGCGCATTCAAAGCCTGACAAACCCGAAGAAATTAAGGCTATCAGAAAAGTTTGCCAAACAGGAAATATGAAAACCGTGAAGCCAACTAAAGTAGATATTTGGTTACAAGGGCAAAATGACCAACTATACCTGTTTGACATCAAAACAGCCAAACCAAACAAGGGTGGTTTTAAAGAATTTAAGCGAACGCTTTTAGAGTGGACGGCTTGTTTGCTTGCAGAAAATCCAAAGGCAGAAGCCAATACGTTAATAGCCATTCCCTATAATCCTTACGAGCCCAAACCATACTCACGATGGACAATGGCAGGTATGCTCGACCTTGAAAATGAATTGAAAGTTGCCAATGAGTTTTGGGATTTTCTTGGCGGACAAGGAACATATTTACAACTGCTTGATATATTTGAACGAGTTGGAATAGAATTGCGACCCGAAATAGACAATTATTTCACAAGATATAACAGGCAATAGAGTAAGCGCCTAACGCTGGACGAGAGCAGGCAATCGCTCCTGTCCGTAGATAGTCTTTCGTAGCGCATGTTCGTTCCAACCGTACCAGGCAAATCTTCCACATCCGAAAGGGTATGCAGACAAACCATATTGTTGCCTATCCGCAAGCCATCGGCTCCGAGTTCCATATC
>JAITVO010000184.1 GCA_031285765.1 Cytophagaceae bacterium
ACAAGAGTTCAACGCCATGTTGCCTGTAAACGAACGCCCCGAATATACGCAAGGTTACGAAGGGTTTTATCATCTGATAAAAATTGATGGTTCGGTTGAAAAAGCCTCGTTACAGTATATCATACGCGACCACGACCGCAAAAAATTTGAAGCCCGCAAACAGTGTATGGAAAAAACGGCAGAAGAAATAAACAATATATATGGCGAAGGCACTGTCCGAATTGAAATGACCGACCAGTATTACAATATGCGCGAAAAAGTAGAGCCTGTTTATCACATTGTTGAAACTGCCATAAAAGCAATGGAGGAGGTTGGCGTAAAACCGCAGGTAAAACCCATTCGCGGCGGTACCGACGGCGCCCGTCTGTCGTACATGGGGCTTCCCTGTCCAAACCTTTTTGCAGGTGGTGAAAATTTTCACGGCAAACACGAGTATGTAGCTGTTGAAAGTATGGTAAAAGCTACCGAAGTGATGTTGAAAATTATTGAGATGTACGCAAAGTGAAAACGTAAAAAAGCGATTATAAAAAAGATGAAGAACTGTTGTTGGTATTCATCTTTTTTTCATCACTATTGTCCAATAAAAAAATAATTGTTTTTTTATCGGACAATAGTGATTTTTTATACAAATACGGAAAACATATTATTTGCGATAATTTGATAAATCATACACAAACAAAAAAGCAATCTCCAAAACGGAAATTGCTTTTTTCATCTTACTTTTGAGCGAATTACTTACGAATACCAAGATCCTTAATAATAGCTCTGTAACGCTCAATGTCTTTGGCTTTCAGATAATCAAGCAAACGACGACGTTTACCAACCATCTTCACCAAAGCGTACTCTGTGCTATAATCTTTCTTATTTAACTTAAGATGTTCAGTTAAATGCTTGATACGGTGAGTAAATAATGCTATCTGACTCTCGGGAGAACCAGTATCAGAATTCGACTTTCCGTATTTGGCGAAGATTTCCTCTTTTACTTCTTTGTTCAAATACATAATGATATTTATCTAAATAAAATTGCGGCGCAAAGGTATTGTATTTTTCGGAAATAAAAAAAGATTCAGGAGGCAAAAAATGAAATTTAAATTTTCACTACAAAAGAGAATAAACAAAATTGCTAAAACGGAACGTTTTGATGATATACAATAAGAATATGACTATGATTAAAATAAATATTGAGTATCCTGTTTATTTTATGAACTCATGTTACGCAAACAGCCTTTTCAAGGCTATCAAAAGTAATACTGCGTAACATGAGTTAATAAAAAACGTGGTTTAAGACGGTTGTTTGGCGTAAAAACACGATTAATCATGTATTCGCTGTTCCCAAATTTGAAGATTACGCGATGTGTGAAAAAATAGCCTTTAATCCTGCTACAAGAACACTGACTAAAGTATTTTTGTTTGTGACAAGAAAATTGTTCTTCTGAAAATAAATCGTATTTTTGCCAAAAATATTTTGTAAATCCAACATTCAAATACGAGATTGGATATAGGTTTAGCATTTTTTCAAACGAAGAAAGCAAAGTGTACATACACGTTTTTAAAGATGCAAATAAAGATATGTCTGGAACCAACAGTTATACCTTGAATGCCATCCGCTTGGAATGAAACGTTGTGCTGGGAAGAAGAATTAACATGGTGCCATATCTCAAACGTATATTTATAACAAACAAATAACACATCACGATGCAACTATTTCGGGCAGATTTACATATTCACACCGTACTTTCGCCATGCGGAAGTCTCGAAATGTCGCCCGAAAGGATTGTGAACGAAGCTATTGCCAGAGGTTTGCACATTATTGCCATTACCGACCATAACTCAACGCGTCAGTGTCGCGCCGTAATGGAAGCAGGGCAGGAGAAAGGTTTGTTTGTAATTGGCGGCGCCGAAATAAGCACTCGCGAAGAAGTGCATTGCGTTACACTTTTTGAGGACATTGCAACGCTGGAACAGTTTCAGACGTACATCGACCGCTATTTGCCCAACATTCCCAACAATCCCGATAAGTTCGGCTATCAGATTTGGGTCAATCGCGACGAAGAAATAGAGGGCGAAGAGCCGCGCTTTCTATTAAGCGGATTGGAGCAATCCATCGACGACGTAGAACAAATGGTGCACTCGCTCAACGGGCTGTTTATACCTGCCCACATCGACCGCCCGTCGTTCAGCCTCTTTTCCCAGCTCGGATTTTTTCCCCCCGCGCTTGTCTGCAACGCCGTAGAAATTTCGGGCAATGCAACCCAAGTTTTTATCGATTCGGCAGGCATTAAAGGCAAATACCGCATCCTGTCAAGCTCCGATGCCCACTATCCCAACCAGATAGGCAGCCGCTTTACTACATTCGAGATGCGAGAGGCGACATTTGAGGAGGTGAGGAAACAATTACGAATTAAGAGAGAGATTAATATTGAACTTTAAACCTTTAAAACCATGAAAGACCTTTCCCTCCATATTCTTGACATTACCCGCAATTCGGTAGAAGCCGGAGCGGGCGAAATTACCGTCGGCATGAATGTTGATAACGAAAACATACTGACAATAGAATTTAAAGACAACGGACGCGGAATGTCGCCCGAAATGGTGAGCAACGTAACCGACCCTTTTGTTACAACTCGCACCACGAGAAAAGTAGGCATGGGACTGCCACTGCTTAAAATGAATGCGGAACTCACAGGCGGCTCTCTGCATATCCATTCGGAGCCGATGCGCGGCACTACAGTTACGGCAACATTCAACCTGAAGCACATCGACTGTATGCCATTCGGCGATTTGGGCGGCGTGTTTTCACAACTACTTGGCGGAACCCCCGACCGCAGGTTTATTTTCAGCTTTTCAGCAAAAGACGGCGAGTTTACCGTCGATTCCAACGAGGTGTGGACAATGGCAAAAAATGCAGGCATATCGCAACCCCGAATCGTAAAATTTCTGAAAGAGATGATAAACGAAAACCTTGCAGAAATTGGGTTTAATAATTGAATTTAGATGTGATACATTGAGTATGTGGAAAACAAATTTAGACATAGGATTTTTATCCCTAAATGAGATTTTTTACCGATATTTGCAGTCTAAATATTGAAGTTGCATTTGTAACTTCAATGTGCGATTTCTCAATTCGTATAATTTGCAAAAAAGAATGAAATTCTATTCATCATTAAACACAAATTTCATGGCATCAAAAACAATTCAACGGCTTATCATCCTTGCGATGCTGTCGTTACAGGTATGTACAATGGCGGCGGACGACAACATCCGTACCGCGTCGGCAAAACTCGGATCGGCAACCGTATTCCTTCAAGGCGCAGAGCTGACGCATATAGTGAAGACATCGCTCACAAAAGGCGACAACGAAATTATTATCGAAAGGCTTTCGCCCGAAATCGAAGAAAATACACTACGCATCAGTATTACAGGCGGAGTAACCGTAGTGTCGTACAGCTTTTCGCAGGATTATCTTACCGAGCCGCCTGTGGAAGCCGCAATAAAGCGATTGAACGACTCCATCGACCATTACACCGATGAACTGGCAAAGGTAAATGCCCGACTGCAAATTAACGACGACCTTTTGAAGCTCCTCAAGGCAAATAACTCCATTGGCGGCGCACAAACAGGCGTTAGCGTTGCCGAACTCGTGAAGATGATGGACTATTACGAAAGTAAATCGTCGGAACTTATCAGCGAAAGCAACACTTACACAGTGCGGAAAACAAAAATAACCGAAAAGTTCACCTTCTTGCGGCAGCAACTCGCATTGGAAGAGCGGAAAAACGACGCCTATTCGGGGCGGCTACGACTAAAACTGCTTAGCCCACAAGCGGGCGACTGCACCATTACCGTAAGTTATTACACCGAGCACGCCCAGTGGACGCCCTGCTACGATTTGCAGATGAGTGGTATCGACAAACCGCTGAAAATTGTTTATAAAGCCGACATCAGTCAAACAACAGGATTGGACTGGGATAAGGTACGTCTGACGCTTTCGACCATTGTACCAAGCAGAGGACGAACAGCCCCGATGCCCGAAGCATGGTTTTTACGATATGTGTCGGCACCGCAAAAACGGCAGGAAGTAATGATGCAAAACAGTTTGTCGTACAAAGTATATGATGAGGTTGAATTGGAAGATGATTTGGAAATATATGATTATGAAATGGAAGACCCTCCTGAAGTTATTGATCGACTGTACGTGGTAGATGGTGTAGTGATGTCGTATAAAGAATTTGAGGCTATCGACGTCAAAAATATTAAAGATGTAAACTTACTGAAAGATGCGTCGGCAACAGCGATTTACGGTTCGCGGGCAAGGAACGGCGTAGTTATTATCACAACAAAAACAGCGATGGATGATTATGTAACATCGGAAGAGAGCGAAATGGACTTAACCTATACAATTGACATTCCTTACACCATTGCAGGCAATGGAAATCCGCAAAATGTGCAGCTTCGCACTGCCGAAGTTGATGCTGCTTACAGTTACTACTGCGCCCCGATGCTTGACCACGCGGTATATCTTACGGCTTCCGTCAAGAACTGGGGCGCACTCAATCTCCTTGCGGGAAAGGCAAACATTACCATCGAAGGTAGCTATACGGGAACTACTTTTATCAATCCGAACAGCACGCGCGAAACTCTTGATCTCACGTTGGGGCACGACAGCCGCGTAACCGTAAAGCGCGAAAAGATTCAGGACTTGAGCAGCGTCAAGTTTTTGGGTTCGGATGTACGGCAGGAGTTTGCCTACCGCACATCGGTTATCAGCACCCGCACGTCGCCCGTCCGCATGATACTCAAAGAGCAGTATCCGCTCTCCACGCAAAAGGATATTGTGGTCGAAGTGCTTGTATTTACAGGCAAGCCGCACGAAAACAAAGAAATCGGCACCCTCACGTGGGAGTTCGACCTTACGCCCGCCAAAACTGAAACCTTCGATATTAGCTACAGCGTAAAGTATCCGAAAGGGAGAAAGTTGAATTTGTGAAGTGTGTATTCCCTGTATATTTCCCCCAGATTAATCTATCTGGGGGAAATACACAGGGAAACGCCGTCAGGCGTTATAAATTACATTATTACAGCAAAAAATAAGCAGAATAGGAAATTATAAGAATATGCTAATAGTCCATTTGTAATAAATAATATCGCTTATATGCTTGTTGAGGCATCGTGCAACTTAAATAAAGGCACAAGCAGGCTTAAATTAATTCGTATAACTAATCTTGCAAACTATACATCGGGACAAAACTTTACGTCTAACATATAAATAAACAACATAAACAATAATAATATTTAAATATTTGATTTGTATATTGTGGAATAAAATCATATATTTATTTTTGCAGCGGCATAAGCCACAAAACGACTTAATACAAAAAACAATGAAAAGAATACTAAGTATATCTATTATGATGCTATTTGTGTCTATTTATGGGTGCGATTCTGATATTGCAGATCCCATAATGGAATGGTATGTTAAATTTACAATTTTAGAGCAAAAAATAGAAAGCGACAGCGCGGGCAATATTATATTAACCGATACTATGAGATTCTCTATAAAAGAAGAATATAAAGATATGACTGAAAAAGAGATTGATGTATATGTGGATGAGGCGTATCAAAAATATTCATATCGCGACGAAATTACAGATGAGGGTTTTTTTTTAGCAGAAAAGTAGAATATACACTTGTGGGTTCTAAACAATATTATGAATGGATAAATAAACCATTCTGAAATTTTATGTAAAAAATTACCTCGCCTCATAATAGATATATTATGAGGCTTTTTTGGTTCGCCCAGCATGGGTATATTCTAACGGGTGCAAGTCCCTGACACACCCTGATAGTGGGAAGTGTTTAGCCAAAGCCAAGGGTGTCCATCGTGAGATGGAATCTGAAGGA
>JAITVO010000248.1 GCA_031285765.1 Cytophagaceae bacterium
ATAAGATTTTAGTTAAACTTTCTACATTTCACGAATAGGGCTAAATACCTCATACTATTTTTTATGCTGATGAAATTATCGTATCTTTCTTCATGGATTTCAAAAATTAAAATTGTGAAGAATATATAATTGACATTTCAGAGACATCTGTTCTACTGGAATTATAATCGACTCATACCAAATCATAAAAAAAATAAATTCGCAATATTTTCATGGGAAACATTTGGATTGTTCAATCCAAACACAATATCTTTGTGCTATTAAAATAATATCATTTTTGTTTAGCATTTAAGTTTGTAAAGTATGAAGACTCAGGAAGAAAAATTTGCAGGATTAAAAATTTCGGGGATTCCGATGTTGCTTTTCAACATCGTTTTTCTGTTAGCAATCGGTTATTTTGTTTACTGGATTGCGGTGAGCGATTTGTCGTCGGCAATGATTGCCGTGTGCGTAATCGCGGATGTGTTTCTTTTTATTCTCAACTCCATTTTTTGGGGCGGATTTATGCAGAATGAACCCAACGATGCCAGAGTGATGGTGTTTTTCGGGAAATACAAAGGAACAATCAAGGAGAACGGTTATTTTTGGGTGAATCCGTTTTATTCGAAAAAGAAGATGACACTGCGGGCGCGAAATCTCGACGCCGACCCTATTAAGGTGAACGACAAAAACGGAAATCCGATTATGATTGGACAGGTGCTTGTATGGCACGTAACGGACACATACAAAGCGTCGTTCAGCATCGACAATGCTTCTACGAAAAACTCGTCGCTGGGGCAGCAGGTCGATAATCTTGCCGAAAAGATGCGGGCTTACGAGTATTTTGTAAAAGTGCAAAGCGACGCTGCACTTCGCAACGTGGCAGGGATGTATGCTTACGACCATCTCGAAAACGGCGAAGGCGAAATGACCCTTCGGTCGGGCGGCGAGGAGATGAACGATTTTCTGGAAAAACAGTTGAACGAGCGGCTGGCGCTGGCAGGAATTGAAATCATTGAGGCGCGAATTAATTATCTTGCCTACGCGCCCGAAATTGCCGCAGTAATGCTTCGCCGTCAGCAGGCGGACGCCATTATTGCTGCCCGCGAAAAGATTGTGGATGGAGCGGTCGGCATGGTAAAAATGGCGATTCAAAAGCTGTCGGAAGAGAATGTGATTGAGCTCGACGACGACAAAAAGGCGGCGATGGTTACCAACCTGATGGTGGTGCTTTGCAGCGAAGAACCTGCTACGCCTGTAATTAATTCGGGAACGTTGCATCATTGAAATTATAAGGAGATTGTTCAAAAAGAACGCGGATGACATAGATAACGTATCGTAAACTGTTAACTTAGAATATGAATGACGCGGACTATCGCAGAAAAAAACAAAGAATCATCCGCGAAAATCCATGTTGTCCGCGTTCAAAATAACTTTTAGGACTGTTTCCTGTAAATTCTGCCAAACCAAGTGTGGGCTAATCCCAACCACTACAAAAAAAACATGTTATGAGTATAATGAACACAAGCTCTCGAGTAACATTTCCGCTTTCGATATACGACAGGGTGTTGGAGTTTGCGGGGCTGGCAATCGTTTTTGCAAACTGGATTTTGATTGCGGTAACTTATTCAAAGTTGCCCGAAACTGTTCCTGTGCATTTCGATGCGGCAGGAGAAGCCAACGGATTTGGCACAAAAAACATCATTTTGATGCTGCCCGCTATTGCAACAGGAATCTTTTTGCTGATGACCGCGCTAATCCGGTTTCCGCACATCATGAACTATCCAGTACGCATTACCGACGAAAACGCTTTTGTACAGTATCGGCTGATGACAAGGATGTCAAGATGTATAGCGTTTACTATTGCTCTCTTTTTCGGATACATCGAACTGCAATCCATCCGCGTTGCGCTTGGCCGTGTCGAAAGGTTTGGAGCTATTGGTTCGATAATTATGACGGCGCTTATTTTTATACCGGTAATATATTATAGGGTAAAAGCGTACAGAAACAAATGAAGGGAACCTCTAAAAACTCCAATTTCTTCGTTATGCTTCGGACGATAAAATGCTCATTTACGTTCATGTAAACTGCGCTTTTATCGCCTCGCAAGCCTTGAACTTTGAGTTTTTAGAGGTTCCCTTATATATATTGATACAGCAAAACAAATGCAAATCAAACCTCATTTTGTCAACAAAATAACCTCAGTATCCCATTCCTACTCCTATCTCTCAACTCATCCTCCCCTTATAATCCTCGTAACCGAATTTGCGAAACACATTCAATCCTGTTGCATTGTTCCAAATGGCGAGCGATGGATGCGGCACGCCGTTGAACATGTTTGTTTTTACGGTTGTATAGTGAATCATATCTTCAAAAATAATGGCGTCGCCCGTTTCCAGTTCGCGGTCGAACGACCAGTCGCCAATAAAGTCGCCCGACAGACAACTGTTGCCGCCCATGCGGTAGGTCGGCTTTCCGTCGGCAGGTTCGTGATAAGCGCCGCGTATTCGCGGTTTGTAGGGCATTTCGAGGCAATCGGGCATGTGAGCGGTAAACGATACATCAAGGATGGCTGTTCGTATGCCGCCATTTTCAACAATATCCACAATGTGCGACACCAGTACGCCCGTATCCCATGCAAAAGCGCTGCCGGGTTCCAGAATAATGTCGAGATTCCATTTCGCTTTAAACTGCTTCAGAGTGGCGATAAGATGTTCCACATCGTAGCCTTTGCGCGTCATCAAATGACCGCCGCCCATGTTAATCCATTTTACCTGACGGAGATGTTTTCCGAATTGGGTTTCGATGTGTCGAAGAACTTTCTCCAAATCATACGACGATGATTCGCACAATGTGTGGAAGTGAATACCTTCCACGCCTTCGGGTAACGTATCGGGCATCTGATCCGCAACAACACCCATACGCGAGCCGGGTACGCTTGGATTGTACAAATCGGTTTCGACCACGCTAAATTCGGGATTGATGCGGATGCCTGCCGAAACTTTTCTTCCGAACGATTTCATCATCGGATAAAAACGCTCGAACTGCGAAAATGAGTTAAATGTGATATGACTGCTACATTCAAGTATCGTGGGGAAATCGGCGGCTGTGTAAGCGGGCGAATAGGTATGCGCACGGCTGCCCATTTCCTCGTAAGCCAGCCGTGCTTCGTAAATGGAGCTTGCGGTAGAGTAGGGGATGTACTCTTTTACGATGGAAAACGTTTTCCACATCGAAAAGGCTTTGAATGCAAGGATTATATTGATGCCTGCCCGCTCTTTTACCGACTTTATCAGCGAAAGATTGTTGCGGAACAGTTGTTCGTCAATCACATAACAGGGGAAGTTAAGAGTTGAAAGTTGAGAGTTGAAAGTTGAATTATTGTACATATCTTCTTATTTTTTAAGCAGCGAAAGTAATACTTTTTTTGCTCAAAATAAAAACCACAACCATGTTCAAAATTAATGAGAAAAAATTAGTTGAACAGGCAATTATTATTCTAATGCTCTAAATGGAACCGTCTGAACCTTGATTTTAACAGGATTCTCAATATTAACAGGATTGCATCTTGGGCATCCTGTTAAAACATGTACTGATCATAGTCGAATTATCGCGGATCAGGGCACTCCGTTTCGCAATACACAAATTATTTCTATCTTTGCACTTTCAATAAAACAGAAAATCATGTCAAAGAGCAGTTACATCCGTTTCGACTGGGCAATTAAGCGCCTGCTGCGCCAAAAGGCAAATTTTGTTATACTCGAAGGTTTCCTCTCTGTGCTGCTGAACGAAAGCATTAAAATTATAGAGATACTCGAAAGCGAGAGCAACAAAACCACGCCCGACGACAAGTTTAACCGCGTTGACCTGCTTGCGCGAAACCAAACAGGCGAGTTGGTCATCATCGAAGTACAGAACGAGCGAGAGTTGGACTATTTCCACCGCATACTGTACGGCGTAAGCAAGGTAATAACGGAGCATATTCACGAATCGGAAGCCTACTCAAACGTCCGCAAGGTTTATTCGGTAAGCATCCTTTATTTTGAGCTTGGTCAGGGCAAAGACTACCTCTATCGCGGACGCACCGATTTCAGGGGAGTTTTTGAGCACGACACTTTGATGCTCTCCGCCCGTCAGGCGGCACAGTTCAAATGCCACGAGGCAGGCGACCTTTATCCCGAATACTACATTTTGCGTGTGGAAGAGTTCGACAGGACAGCCGCAACCTCGCTGGACGAATGGTTTTCGTTCCTTAAAACAGGCGAGATCTCCGAACATTCCACCGCCCCCGGATTGCCCGAAGCACGCGAGCGCCTCCGCCGCGACCGTATGAACAAAGCCGAACAGCAGGAGTACGACGCTCACGTAGAAGCCCTTCGCTATCAAAAAAGCGTTATAGAAACCGGACGGATTGAAGGTAAAGCAGAAGGAAAGGCAGAAGGAAAAGCGGAAGGTTTAGTCGAAGGCGAAGCAATCGGCTTGGAAAAAGGGAAAGCAATTGGCTTGGAAAAAGGAAAAGCCGAAGGACTTGTCGAAGGCTTGACTAAAGTAGTTATCAACACTCACCGTGCAGGTTACCCGATAGAAACCATCTCCGCCATGACTGGCTTGACGGAAAAGGAGATAATAAAAATAATAAAGCTAACAGGTGAAGTTAATCTATAACAAACGGAAATAAAATCCTGAAATTATTAATTATTTTCCCCCTACCTCTTGCATAATAAAAAAACATCCCTACCTTTGTAGCCGTATTTACAAAACAGCATCATGACCCATTTAAAAGAAATAAATACCACAACTCCATACAAATTTAACACTTTAAATTTGGCAGTTTCCGGTATTCTTTTACACACACACACACACACACACACACACACACACAGGATCTCGCGCGTAATCTAATAATAATTCCTGTAAATTCACATACTGCCGCTGTTCCAATTTCATGGAAAAGTGGCATTTTTTTGTCGGCTCTGCAACATGGCGCAATGCTATGTGATGCCTGTCTGGTACACACTTTCTCATTTTTGTCGTATCCATTTTTTTTAACCAGCAACTATGACCTTTATTAAAACACATCTGTTTTCCATTCTCTGCACACTCTATTTTTATGCGATTATCCTGTACCGTTCGCCGGGGTTGACTACGCTTGCGTGGGGCACTTTCAACATTCTCTCCCTGCTGTTGATTTTCAACATTCTTGCAAAAACAAAATACACCCTGATTCTGACTGTGCTGCTTGGGCTGCTTCTCTCTTTTGACGCTTTTTTTTCATTTGTCTATTCCGAAAGTCTTTCCATCGGGGCATTTGCCTCCATTATGGAAACCAACGGCGTTGAAGCGGCAGGCTTTATGGGCGATGTGTACATCAAAGCGCTTGTCATCGCAGGACTGACGCTGTTTTTACTGATAATGGCGAAGCGGGAGCTCAAACACAGCTTTCTTTCACGGAAAGTGTCTGTTGTATTGCTGCTCGCTTATTGGATTTCAATACCACTTTTTTTATATTCAATCATATCATTCGACATAAAGAAGGGAGGATTACATGCAGACAGTTTTGAATCAAGTCCTGCTCTTGTCTTTGCAAACTATTCGCGGAGAAGAATGCCTCTGGCGTACAACTGCATTCTGGTTACAGTCGCCTATCTGCATGAAATGAATGTACTGAAATCATTCTCTTATCGCGAAAGGATTTTGCCTGACGGGATAGGGATTGGATATACAACATCCGGTTTTTATAAAATTTACTTCATTTTGGGTGAGAGTTCCTGTTCCGACTACTATTCGCTGTTTGATTACCCTGTTCAGACAACGCCATTTATGGATTCGCTGGCGTCAACCACCCCATCGCAAATCTATTACAGCCGTGCTGTTGCACCTGCTCCCATCACACGGGAGGCGCTGAAAAACATACTCAGTTTTGCAACGCCCTCTTCTCCCGATTTGTTTTTCACGAAAAAAAACATCATTGATTTGGCAAATGATCAGGGATTTGAAACGTGCTGGATTTCGACTCAGCCCAGAGTCAGTCTTTTTGATTCCTATGCAGGCATGATTGCAAAGGACGCGGCATATACCGAGTATAACATCGGAACAAAAGATATGGATTTGCTTCCCGTATTGGAACAGAAAACAGAGAATGGTAAAAAACAGTTTTTTGTACTTCACCTCAATGGCAGTCATTTGCCGTACCATCTCAGATTTGAAGAAGAAGACGCCCGTGCCATACCTGACGGAACTCTCAAAGAGTACGAATGTTCCATTCACTATACAGACCGCTTCATTCAGCAGCTGTACAGCATGGCTCTGAGGGATACGCTGCCGTCTTTAATTTATTATCTGTCGGACCACGGAGAAATGCCGGATGAAGGAGGACACGGATTCATTGAAAGAGATTCCCGCCAGTTCAGAGTGCCTCTGGTTATGATTCACACCAGTGAACACTTTCGGGCAGACAGTGTGTTTCAGAAATATGCCGATGAACAGGGACGAATTGCCACGCTCAACACGCCGTATATGATAGCAGAGATTTTAGGCTGCACGGTTGACGCCGGCGCTGTCAGTGAAGCGGTCGAATCCGGCAAATACATCTACCACGTGGACGGAAATACCTACCGCTTCGATGAGTTGCAGAAATAGTTCGGAAACTGTTGCAGCATTCAAAAGCGTCAGTGAACGGATGCGGACATGTTGAACTGAACAGGAGGGTGTATTCAGACTTTTTACACACCCTCCTGTTTTGTTTTGTATTCGGGTCTGTATATTCGGACTGATTTCAATATGGAAGACGCTTTACTTTCTCTTAATTTGAGAGATACAGAAGCACTGTTAACAACAGGTGAAGCGGCAGGTATCCCACATCACGCGGGAGAGCAGGACTGTTAAGAAATACAGGCTTTTAGCCCGTGAGGGCGTAATGTGATTAGTCTTGAACTACTGTTCTGCAGGATTTACAAGATTGACAGAATTACTTCTTCTTAATTCAAATACTCAAACCCAAATGCTTCAACGGTCTTTTTCACTTCGCTGTCGTTGGGCAAACCTTCTACGTAGGCAATGCCCTTGGCTAAATCGACATGAACAGAAGTTATGCTTCCCAATTTTGCAAGGTTTTTTTCAACGGTTGCTTTGCAGTGGTTACAGGTCATGTTGCCTATTTTATAGGCTTTTGCTGTAGCCGATTGTTTTGTTATTGTTTTTGAATCCATAAATTTTCTGATAAAAGCGTTTATCATTAACAGCGCGAGTACGATGGAGCAAATTGTCGGAAACACGGCGAATGTGGCGTGGTGCTGCTGGTGCGTCAGGTCGTGATTCATAATGCTAAACCACTGGGCAGGCAACAGGTAATCGATTGCCAAGCCGAAAAGCATGGAGCCTGCAATAATGGTTACTAAATAAATCAGCAGTGTTTTTTTACCGAGCATTTTACCTAAAACGGTAATAGAAGCGATGCTTGTTGCCGGACCTGCCATCAGAAACACAAGCGCCGCGCCGGGCGAAAGTCCTTTCATCATCAACACCGCCGCCATTGGAATAGAACCTGTGGCACAGGTATAGGTAGGAATGGCAACGGCAAGCACCAGCAGCATGTTGAGCAGTGGATTGTTGAGATAGACGGTAAAGATATCTTCGGGAAGGAAAATAGCTATCAGTCCCGCAACTAAAATTCCTGCGAACAGCCATTTGCCAATGTTTTGCAGCATTTCGACAAAAGCGTAATGAAAGACTTGTGCAAGTTTGTTTTTCCCCGAAGCGTCGGCTTCACACGCGCAATTGATAATATCGTTTTTGTCAATAGCTTTGTCCAATTTATTGGTTGCAAAGCCACCGACCAATCCGCTTACAAAGGCGGCTATCGGGCGAATGACGGCAAACGGCAGTCCAAGTAGCGAATAGGTTGCGGCAATGCTGTCCACACCTGTTTGAGGAGTTGAAATCAGAAATGAAACCGTTGCACCTTTGCTTGCGCCCTCTTTACGGAGCGACATTCCCGTAGGGATAACGCCGCACGAGCACAGCGGAAGCGGTACACCTGCCAGTGCTGCCCACAACACCGACCGAAAATTGGGTTTGGATATTTGTCCGATATATTTATCTTTGGGAACAAATACTTTCAACACGCCAGCAATCAGAAATCCAAACAGCAGGTAGGGCGACATATCGTTTAACAAAAGTAAGAAAGGAATGAGGTAGTGCATACTTATAAAATTATAATTTTACAGCGAGCAAAGGTACGGTTAAAATCATATTTTCTGCTGTCTTCTCTGTTGTATTTAGCAAAAAAAAGTGGGTAAGCGACTCCTTTCATATAACAAAAGTAACTTCATCCGCGAAAATCCGCGTTTTTCGCCTCATTCGCGTTCCAAAATGTTTTTTGCACTTTCACATGAAAACTACCATTTTTTAAGAAATATAGCTCAAAAAGACATTTTCCGAAAAAAGCCGAATTATGCAAAACTCTCACTTTAAATTTTATTGTTCCACAAAAAACACCTAATCACAAAGCACACAAAATCCCTTGCAAACTTTGTATTTTTCATTGTGAGCCTTGTGGTAAAATATACATCTTATGGTTTATGATTCTATTTTCCGAGTATATCTGTTATTTGTTTTTAGCGCACAAACTAAACGGATTTCCACAGATTAAAAAATCTGCGTAAATCCGTCCAGTCTGCGCCATTTGTGTGCCAGTAACTACAACGCATTCAGCAATTTTTCGAGTTCGGTTTTTGCGTTAATTACGTCCATCATAGCGGTGGTGTAGTTGCTTTGCGCCTGCAACAAGCCTGTGTTGGCTGTGGTTACGTCTAAACTCGAAGCAACGCCCTGACTGTATTTGCGCGTAACACTGTCGAACACCCGCTGCGAAACTTCGAGCGTTTCCTTTTGCAAATTCATCGTTTCAATGGCATTGTTGAGGCTGAAACGCAGCTGTTTTTCCTGCATCAGCAACTGGTTGCTTACCAACTCGCGATTGTTTTGAGCCGACTCGCGCTGAATTTTTGCCTGTTGAATTTTTGAATAGCGTTGTCCCGAAGCAAAAATTGGTATAGACGCCTGTATGCCAATGATATTATTGGGCGACATATCGAATGTTGATGCTTTCAATTTGTGCGTATAGTTATAAAACATGGCAACGGTGGGTAGCGTGGACGCCTGTTGTAGCCGTACCTGACTATTAGCAAGTTCAATCTGCTTGTCAATCAACTGCATGTTGTAGTTTGCATTGACGTCGAAAGCGGTTGTCAGTGTTTCTTCGGCTGAACCGCTGTTCATCAGGTCGTTGAGTGTTTCGGTCAAAATAATTTCGGTATTCATATCCACGCCCAAATGGAAGCGCATCAGATTGTAGGCCATCTCAATAGCCCGTTCAATCGACTTGATGCCGTTCATCACAGCGCCCGCCTGCACCCGCATCTGGTCGGCGTCGGTTTGTTCGGCAACACCCGCTTTTACCATGTCGGCAGTGGTTTTGGCAAGCGTATTGATGTTTTCGAGATTCATTTCCAAAATCTTTTTATTTTCCTCTGCCACCAGAATGCTGAGATATGCCGTTTGCGCCTGCTGTTTGATGTCCAGCTCGCTTTGCAGTTTCGATGTTTCGGCAATATTTTTGCCCAAGCGCGACATTCTTAAGCCAATCCAATAACTTCCGTTGAAAAGCAGCTGTGTAACCTGTACCTGCAACGAGCTTGTCGGCTCCAGCGCAATTGACTGTCCAAAAAGTTCCATTTTAAAGCCAAGCATGTTCTGGTAATCAAGCGTAGCATTCACTTGCGGAAGTCCAGCCGAAGCAGCTTCCCACACTTTTTTCTGAGCTTCGGTAACGGCTAATCCCGAATTTTGCACTGTTTTGTTGTGTTGAAGTGCATATTCCTGCGCTTCTTTCAGCGTAAGCCGCATCGTTTCAGGTGTTTCCTGTATAGCTTGTGAATAAACGCTTAAAGCGATTCCCAATGCTACGACACATCCAATCAATTTTCTTAACCCAATCTTCATCTGTATTAATAATTATTTATTTGTTAACAACTTTATGCAACTTCTAAAAACTGCTTTTTCTGCGTTACGCTTCTTTGACAGAATGCTCATTTAATTTAGTAAATACTCTCTGTCGCCAGCCTCGAAAAATTTAATTTTTAGAAGTTTACTTTATTTCCTGTCCATTAATTCAACTCTACGGTTTAATATTTCAATTCCTTTGGGTGTACAAAGTCCGCGAATAAAAGCGATTGTCATGTTTTTAAACATCTCGTATATCGAAAAACTCTCCAGATTCTCATCCCTTAGCAAAAAGCCTGCCGCCTGCTGGTTAAAAACATAACCAATAATTTCAGGATTGAGGTCGTCGCGAAAAACTTTCTGTAGAATGCCCAGTTCCACAAGTTGTTGCATTTTTTTCTGATTTTGACATTCGTTGCGAGTCAAAAGTTCTTTGTAAATTTTTGGATAAAACTTTTTAATATCCATCACAAAAAAGTAATACTTTTGTTTCCGTGCTCTTTCGGCACCTTCGCGAAGCAGTTCGATAATTGCCTCAATTACGTTGTCCGCCTGCTCAAACACTTTTTCCGAAAATTTGTGGTCTTCGCGCAGCAGATAATTGACCGCCGCCGTCAATAGCTCCTCCTTATCTTTAAAATTTTCATAAATTGTCCGTTTTGAGATACTCATGTGTCGGGCAATATCGTCCATTGTAGTACTTTTAACGCCTTGTTGCTTAAACAGCTCAACCGATTCCTCAATGATATATTCTTTCATCGTTGCAATGCTTAAAAAATTTCCGCTGCAAAGATAAATGAAAACTTTTGAAACGGAAAAAGTTTTTGACCATTTTAGATATTTGACTGCGGAAACACTTCACATTCCCTCATCCTGCATAAGCAACGGTGCAAAAGTAGTTTTGAATATCTTTGATAACAATAATTTTTTGATAAAATGAAGTTTTTATCGACGAAATGAGAGGAATGCGGAGATGAAAAGAAAATTTATCAGAGCTTTAATAATATCGCTGTTAGTTGCATTGGTGGTAACAGATATTTCAGTTTCGCTTGTCGAAAGCGAAGTGAGCTGATTGGTGTAACTGTTCTCGTGCTATTCGGCTGTGTTTTACACTAAAATAAGGTTTTATGCGCTTTGCAAACAAATATAATTGCTGTAAAATTTTGTGCGTTTAGCTTGAACAACAAAACCCCGCCAGTTTCAGAGAAACCGGCGGGGTTTTGTTGTTCAAGCTAAACTTTATTACCTTTTAACTTTCAAGTTTCCGTTCAAATCAATAATAACATCAATATCTTTGTTGTTCAACTCCAGTTCAAATTTATAATAATTTCCGGTAGGAGTTTCATAAAAATCAATGTCATCAATTTTGTATGAGCCGTACTCTGAATTTGCAAGTATATTCATTATACTTTCGGGGACTTCTGATTTCCGTATTTCGGTTTTTGTACATACCCACTCTCCGTTGAAGGTAAATTTCAATTCGCGATGAACGTCATTGTCAAGAATATCGACTTCAATCATACTGTCGTCTTTTTCGGTATCAAGGATTCTTGCTCCGGGGTATTTAGCTGCAATAAATTCTTGAATTGAAGCTAAATAATCGTTGGGTATATAGTCGGATGTATTCCCTGAATCCGCAATAGCTTTTATCAGAGTTCCATCGGGTAAATAATACAAATCGACTTCGTATTTTCCTTTCTCAACTTCGATTACATATACCGTTTCGGTATTGCGTTCAATCATGTCAATGTCGTCAATTCGCCAATTGGCATATTCGCCTGCTTCAAAAACAGTTTTTACTGCCTGTGGAAGCATTTCGTAAGTGATGTCGGATTCGGTCATTCGCCATTCGGCAGAATTGCTAAACCATGCTTCACACGCTATTGAGTTTAGCAAAAAATCGGCAACATAATAAGCACCTTCGTGTTCCCATGTCACGCGCTGTGCTTCGGGATACATGCTGATAAAAACGCTCTCAATCTGTGGGTCAATAGTGATGTTGCTGTCGTCATCACAACTTTGGAATATCACTCCCGATACCGCCAAAGCAATCATTAAAAATGTTGTTCTCATAACACTCCAGTTTATGCAATTATGGTTAATCAGATTAATCGTCAATATCTATTAAATTGAACGACAAGTCGAATTTTAATTCAATATCATTGCTAAGATGAATTTCATAATCACGGCTATTTCTGTCGATTTCAATGATTTTGCAATTCAAAAAATTAACCTTCACGTAATCTACAATCTTTTGCGGAACAATTCCTGCAGGGATTTCTTTAAATTTGCAGTTAATCTCTTTCCATTCTCCCTGTTTGTTGAATTCAACTTTGCTGCCGTCAACAAAAACGACTTCATAATTTTTTCGGTCAAACAGTTTGTCCTCTACTTTAGCATACGACACCTCGTTCGTTTCAAAATACTTTTTGATGAAGTTTTGAGCTTCTGCAGGCAGTTCACCCACTGTAATGATGCGGTCGTTGTCTGCAAATATGTTGCAACATACCATTGCAAAGCATATTAATAAAACAGTTTTTCTCATATTCCTTTATTTTTTATTTACGGTGCAAAATTAGAGGGGAAAACTGAAATAATTTTGAAAAAACAGCTTGAGCCATAAAAATTTTGCGATATTTTTTATGGGCAGGTGTAATCTCATTACCTAATTCATTGAAGTTGGTATTCAAACAGTATTTTGGAACGCGGATAACAGCAATATGTACAAAAGCGTCTGATACACACTTCGCTCGCGATCTACGCTTACTTGCTCGTGTAAAGCAGTAGAAACGCGATAAATCGTGTTTTTACCTTTATCCGGATAAATCTGATGGGTATGTACTGGAAACGCCAATGGTGTTTAATTAATACCTCCTCAATCCACCGCCAGCCCGCCTCGTGATGTCTCTTTGTAGAGGCTGGGGAGGTCATGTCCTGTCTGTTTCATTGTTTTTACCACTTTGTCGAAGCGGATCAGATGTCTGCCGTCGGACAGCGAGGCGTAGGAACAGGAATCCAATGCACGGACGGCGGCAAAGGCATTGCGCTCGATGCAGGGCACCTGAACAAGTCCGCATATTGGGTCGCAGGTAAGCCCCAAGTGATGTTCAAGTCCCATTTCGGCGGCGTATTCAATCTGGTTGTTAGAACCGCCAAAGAGTTGCGTGGCTGCGGCTGCCGCCATAGAGCAGGCTACGCCGACTTCGCCCTGACAGCCTACTTCGGCGCCTGATATGGAGGCGTTTGCCTTAACTATGTTGCCAATGAGTCCTGCGGTTGCCAATGCTTTAATAATCTTGGAATCGCGGTACTCGTGTTTTTTTCTTAGATGATAAAGCACGGCGGGCAATACTCCCGACGAGCCACAAGTGGGCGCTGTTACAATGGAGCCGCCCGAAGCGTTGTGCTCCGATACCGCCAATGCGTAGGAGTAAATCAGTGCACGGCTTTTGAGCGAATTGTTGAAACTTTTGGCTTTGGTAAAGTAAGTGGATGCCTTTCGGCGAAGGTTGAGCCCACCGGGCAGCACGCCTTCTTCTTCCAAACCGTTTTCGATAGCTGCCACCATAGTTTGCCACACTGTTTCGAGGTAATCGAATATCTCTTTTCCTTCGCAGTCCTCCACATACTCCCAGTACGTTTTTCCGCTTCCGTTGCACCACGCCATTATTTCCTGCAGAGTGTTCATGTTGTACACTTTTTGCGATTCGGGGGGCGCAACGCCTTCTTCAGCCAAGTCGCCGCCGCCGATGCTAAACACCGTCCACTCGGCAACTGCATTGCCTTCTTTCATAGCCTCGAACTTCATTCCGTTGGGATGAAATGGGAGGAATACATCGGGGTTCCACACTATTTCGGTATGAATGGGCTTCAATTCTTGAAGGATTGCCGCGTCGGTAAGGTGTCCTGCGCCTGTTGCTGCAAGGCTTCCGTAGAGTGTTACACGAAACGAGTTGCTGTCGGGATGTTTTTTCCTGAAAGCGATTGCAGCCTTGCGGGGACCTATCGTGTGGCTGCTCGATGGTCCGTTGCCTATTTTGTATATTTTTCGGATTGACTCCATTTTGATTGTTATAATTCTATCATAAGGGATTTATCCCCTTGATGGGTTAATACTGTTTATTTTTGTGTGTTCTTTTTATCTTTTACTATCCGTCGGCTAAAGCAGACGGCAATGAAATAAGGTAGTTTCATTGCTGTTGACCAGAGAATTATAACAAGCATTTGCCCCTGAATTATACCATGTGGTAGCTTCGGAATCGCTTCTTGTTGCCGCATACCACATCATCCTAATTAATTCTTCGGTTGTGCAGGCACCTGCTTTACTTGTTACTAAATTTTGTTTTTCCATTTTTGGGTCTAAAAAATTATCTAATGTTTTCATTGTTTCTAATTTTTGAATATTATTAATATAATTGACTTCCCCTTTATTTTTGTTATCTTTGTATGAATTTTCGCTTTCTATTGAATTCGCTTTTTTCCGAAAAGTTCACCTTTATGCGAGGTCAACCGGTGGTTGTCGCTCCTGCTAACAGTACCAACCATAGCAGGAACTTAGCTTGCTATGGTTGGTCTTCATTATAAGCCAAATATAGTCGCTTAAATAATATATGTTGTGCCCTTTTTTTCATCGTTTCATATTACTTTTATTCTGTTCTTACATCAATTCCAATGAGCCCATTACAGTACCCTGTATAGTGTGGCCAATTCGTAGGCTCCAATTCCCATTTCCGGTTCCTGTATGAAACATAGGTCAAAACTTCGTTGGAGGCTGCAAAAGTGCATTGTAAAGGGGGATCAACAGCCCTTTTGTCTTCGTGTTTTCGGTTTTTTCTATCTAAATATTCTACAGCGACAAAAACACCTTCAAGAGGAAAATAAAGATTATGTTTACTCACATCAATTTTATTCTTTCCTTTTCTGGGTTCAATAATTAAATTTTCCATAAATAAATCGTCTCCGGGATAATTATCCTTAGTTTTTGCATAAATCCGAACACGGACATTAACTTTATCTCTATATTGTTGAGAAGATTCCGAAAACCGAATATAAATGGTTTCTATGATTCCTGTTTGACGAATCGTGTTTTTCATATATACGGCAGTTTGTCCCCCTATCGTTCCGGCATATGCCCCTCTCGGTTTCCGAGTATCAAAAAAACCGAACTTATATCTTTTTTTCGCTGTTTTGCTTGGAATAATCGTAATGGGAGTTAATGTATAGATTGTTTCCTGCATGGTAACAGTAGGGCTTAAATCTTTCACAAGATAGTTCACCGGTATTAAAACTGTTTCATATCCAAGTGCCGAAAATTTGAGCGTGTCGCTTCGATTATTTTCTATGTTTAACTCAAAATATCCTTGTTGGTCGGAACTTGTTCCAATGTCTTTGTGAGTCAAAACAATATTGGCATACGGGATACTTTCCCCTTTTGTATTTTTGATATATCCTTTTAATGATTGAGTGCGAACAAATTCATTTGTAAAAAACATCAACACAAAAAGCAATCCTATCCGTTTGAACAAATTCATCGTATAAAAAATTAAAGCGTTTCAAAACTCACTGCACTCATTACAATACAACTTGTTTTTGAGGCGCTTGGTTACTTAAAAGAAAAGACAGTCAATTACAAATTAAGGAACAGGGTTCTTATCCCAATCTGTTGTGCTGTAGCATATTCCCAAAAAATACTTTCTATACCGCACCCAATTGCCACAGCCAGTTTCGTCACACCATATCTGACCTCCATACTCAGCTTCACTTCCAAACTATTTCCATCCGCCTTGAATGTCTTTCATTTCTTTTTTACTCATCTTGCTTACTCCGTAAGCGTTTACATTAAAATTTTTCATATTGTTTGTTTTTATTTATTGATATTACTTTTCCCAAGTACTCAACTTTATGCGAGGTCAACCGGTGGGTTATCGCTCCTGCTAACAAGACCCCTGCTATGGTCGGTCTTCATTAGAAACCCAATATAGTCGCTTAAATAATACATGTTGTGTCCTTTTTTTCATCGTTTCAACACAGCTTCAGCCAACAGAGCATCAGTTATTCGTCTTCAGTTCCAAGTTCGCTCAAGTCGGTTGTTTTCATTGGGTTTGTCGATATTTCGGCATACTCTTTCCTGTTTTTATAAACATCAATTGCCAAATAGATTGCCGAAAGGAA
>JAITVO010000139.1 GCA_031285765.1 Cytophagaceae bacterium
ATCATTAATCTGAAACCTCATATTTTCAATCAAAATAAATGCTTTACTGTTCACAAAACACCGACTTTGAGTATGCCTGATTAAGCAAAAATATATATGTAAAAGTCAATTGATGAATAGCTTATCCAAAACTCAGATTCAAACAGTTTCTGATAAGAACATAAATCAAATAAATTCTTTGCATCAACAGTAATGTAAATAAATTCTTTATACTTTTGTTTTTGAATTTCAAAAGAAAAGAAACTTAATATTGACAGCTAACTACTATTATTATGGATAAAACAAAAATACTATTTGTATGCCTTGGCAATATATGCCGCTCGCCGAGTGCCGAAGCGGTTATGAAATCGCTGGTTTCGCAACGTAATTTGGGCAACTTTTACGAAATTGATTCCGCCGGAACAGCCGCTTATCATACAGGCGAAAAAGCAGACGCACGAATGAGGCGGCACGCAACAAAACGAGGCTACAATTTAACAAGCGTCAGTCGTCCTGTACATCCTGCCCATGATTTTGATTACTTCGACATGATTATTGGAATGGACAATCGAAATATTCGAGATTTAACGCAATTAGCTGCCAACGACATCCTACGACAAAAGATTTGCAAGATGACCGATTTCTCAAAAAATATGGATGTGTTGGAAGTTCCCGACCCTTACTATAGCGGTGATGCAGGTTTTGAGCTTGTCCTTGATATTCTTGAAGACGCTTGCCAAGGATTGATAGAAAAGATTGAAGGCGGCAGGCATCAGTTGTAATGCGGTTTGTTCAAACCAATCGGCTGGTATTATTATGCGTTTTTAATTATCGCAAAAGAAAACTCGAAGCAGATTGAGAAAAGCAACATAGAATCAGGTACGCACACAAAATAAAAAAAGCGGGACGATTGCATCCCGCTTTTTCTTTCATTCTTTACGCACTATCCCCACATAGCACGTAAACCCCATATCAGCAATAATGTCAGTACTGTTATAATTGCAAAAAGTACAATATCGGCTTTTTTGCTGCTCTTTTTAGATTTATCTGTCTTTTCCATTTTAATAGTTTTTTTATAAATTGAAAACAATACACGGCACTTTTCGAATAGAAACATCACCGCTTTGATTTACAAACAAATGTGGTAACAAACAAATGTTTCCATGTTTTGTGTTTACAGAAAGCAAACTGTGAAATTATGGAAACAAATGTCTGTTGCCAGTCGCAAAAATAAAAGATACCTAAAATGGAAAGTTAATTGCGTAGCGACCGTACCCTGATAAATATTGGAATTGCTTGCAGAATAAAACATTCGAGCAAATTTGGCGGAAAGAAAAATTCCGGTTGCCCGATTTTTTTTGCAAACAATCCGAATAATACCTGCATGGACGGTCCGGAATCTAATTTTACCGATTCCGTAATGTTTTGCTTGTTGATGAAAATAAAGGGAAGGTGTTGCATTTCCATAAATTGCTCCTGACTTAATTCATTGGAGTCGTTTTTTGCCTCTAAAGGAAAGGAGAGTGCATAAAGCGTTGACGCCTTAAAGACAAACATGTTAACTAAAACGGCAATAAGTAAAAGCGAGGGTGTTTTACGAAAATGCATCTCAAAAATTTTGACAAATATACAAACAATAATTATATCAGCATTAATAATGCTGTCTTTTTTGATGCGACAACATTGATATTTTTCAGCCAAAAGGCAGATAGTGGATATTTTTTTCTACTTTTGCGCCGATTCGTATCAAAAATTCTACGTTTAAATTTTTCTTAATAACACCAATGACAAACACAAAAAAACCTCTCATTTTAGTAACAAACGACGACGGTGTAAAAGCTAAAGGCATCCGCGCATTAATTCAAGCAGTCCGTCCCTTTGGCGATGTAGTAGTGGTGGCTCCCGATAAATCCATGTCGGGGATGTCGCACGCCATCACTGTAAAAGTGCCGTTGTACCTCGCAAAAGTATCCAGCGAAGACGGTCTGGAAGTTTACAAAAGCAACGGAACACCTGCCGATTGCGTTAAGCTCGCTATCAATGCGCTGCTCAAACGCAAACCCGACTTTCTGGTATCAGGCATCAATCATGGCACCAACAGTTCGGTGAGCGTACACTATTCGGGTACGATGGGCGGTGCGCGCGAAGGCGCTTTCTACGGAATACCCGCCATAGGCTTCTCGCTGTGCGATTATATGCCCGACGCCGACTTTACTGCCGCCGCGCCCATTTGCGCCGACGTGCTTCGCTCGGTTATAGCCAAAGGGATGCCCACCGGCGTTTACTACAACGTTAACATCCCGAAAGGCGAAAGTGTAAAAGGCATTAAAATATGCCGTCAGGCAAAAGGGCACTGGGCTGAAGAGTTCGACAAGCGAATTGACCCGCACGGACGCAACTATTACTGGCTTACAGGCGAATTTGAGAACACCGAACCCGACGCAACCGATACCGACGAGTGGGCTTTGCGCAATGGTTACGCCTCACTTGTACCGTGCCGCACCGACGCAACCTGCTACGAAACCCGCCAAACGCTCCTTTAAATGAAAGAGAAATTCAACCGGCAGTATATAGGCATCGTTATCGGGCTAATATTACCGCTCATCGCCATTTTCATGTTTTTCAGCGTGCAATATGCCGGCAAAGTCGAATTTTGGGAATTTGTGCGCCTCATGTTTGGTATTCAAAGTCTTGGCAAACTGTTGAGCGTATGTGTACTGCCCAATCTCATCGTATTTTTGACAGCGCTCAAGCTCGATTACCTGTGGGCAGTACGCGGCGTAATTATCGTCACCCTTGTTTACGCAACTCCCGCAGTAATATTGGCATTGATAAAATAATAAATAATGCGTGAAACATTAACAATTACAGCAATTTTACCTGTTGTGAGCTGCTTATTCCATGTTTCAGTGTGCTGGTAGCGACAAAATGCTGGTAGAAACAGAAATAACACCAATGCTTTCCGTTTTGTTAGCGACGGAATATATATTGTATTTTGCTGCTGTTTTTTTTATCCACATCCCATTCCTGACATGATGGCAGAACATTATGGTAACCATTTCTACCAGCATTTTGCCCCTAACGCGGCGGTAGCCAGCACACAATAAATAAAATTTCCATAGAACCCGGATAACGCCAAGAAGAATGATTTACGCCGACAAAAAGAAAGGAGAACGCAAACAGTGCCGATAACACTGATTTACGCAGATGACACAGGCAGCGTTGATTTACACATATTTTTATCATTCCGTTATGTACGGATACTGTTGAAACACAAACATTACACCACACACACTATAATTATGAAATACTATCTGATAGCGGGCGAAGCATCGGGCGACCTGCACGCCTCGAACCTGATGCGCGAAATTAAAACGATGGACACAGAAGCCAGCTTCCGCTTTTGGGGAGGCGACCTCATGGCGGCGCAGGGTGGCACCATGGTGTGCCATTACCGCGACACCGCCTATATGGGCTTTTTTGAGGTAGTAAAGCACCTTCCCGACGTGTTTCGAAACATCAGCCGATGCCGCAAAGATATTGCCGAGTACCGTCCCGATGCTGTAATTCTGGTGGACTATGCCGGCTTTAACCTTCGCATTGCCAAACGCATCAAACCGCTGGGCGTCCCTGTATTTTACTACATCGCACCAAAAATTTGGGCGTGGAACCAGCAACGGGCATACAAAATAAAACGATATATCGACAAAGTATTTGCCATTATGCCCTTTGAACCCGAGTTTTACTCGCGTTTCGGCGTCGAAGCCGTCTATTCGGGCAACCCGCTGCTCGACGCCATTGCCGCCTGCCCGCATCGCAACGAAACATTTGACAGTTTCGTCAGCCGTACATCGCTCCCCGCCAGCAAACCCATCATCGCCATCCTTGCCGGAAGCCGCGTACAGGAAATTGCCCGCATCCTCCCCAACATGCTAAGCGTTGAAGCGGCTTTCGCCGATTACCAGTTTGTAATTGCAGGCGCGCCCTCATTTGCTTACGCCGATTACGCACCCTGTTTGGCGGCACACCCCAATGTCCGTGTGCTGTTCGGCGAAACTTACCCGCTGCTCCGCCACGCACACGCCGCTATGGTAACATCGGGCACGGCAACACTCGAAGCGGCGCTGCTCAACTGTCCGCAAGTAGTGTGTTACAAAATGTGGGGTGGCAGTTTCACCAACTTTATGGCAAAGCGCGTAATTATAAAAGTGCCTCACATATCGCTCGTAAACCTCATCATGAGGCGCGAAACGGTAAAAGAACTGTTTCAAAACAGTTTCACAGTTACAAAGCTCACCGACGAACTCGCTCGCCTCTGTTTCGACGCAGCTTACCGCCAGCAAATGCTCGCCGAATATCACAACCTTGCCCGTATTATGGGCGACGCCGGCTCGAGCCGCATCACCGCAAGGTTAATGCTGGAAACATTGACATCTTAGGGATTGATTGAAACATTTTACAATCAAGCCCATCGCATTAACACTGTTAAAACTGTAGTTTAAGAATATTGTCGCCAAATTAATACATACTTTTGCTGCCGAATTAAAAAAAAATAACATGAATAAACTGTTTAAAATATACGGAATCCTGTTCATCCTGCTTGCAGCAGGCATAGTTGCAGAAGGCTGCTGGCCTCACAAATGCGATTATACCGAGTACAACTTCAATTTTACATCGCTCCGTGTGAGGCAGGCCGAAAGCCTTGGCATTGGCAACTGGCCTGTATCGGTTGAGCCACGCCCCGTATTGCGTGAAAATTACGGCATCCACATGTTTTTCGACGGCGAAAGAGAAATACGCGAAATACATCAGGCGCTCAATTCAAACCGTCGCAATTTGTTGTTAATACAGTCGGCATACGCATTTAGCCCGGCAAGTTGCGAAAATTATACTTTAAAAAGTACCATTACAGCTATTCAAATTGTTTCGGAAAACGATTTCGACTCATTGCATCCCGCAGGCTCCGATATAACCGAGTATTTTGGCGTACAGACAAACATGAATGAAGACGGAACACCGGTATTTAAGCCAGTTGCCGATTATTTAAAAGACATGTTTGAATATTTAAGTAAAACAGACATTGAATATACACCTGTATTCGACATGCACTGCATGCTCACTACACCCCCCGAAGCCGGCGAATACACATTTACCGTTGTGGCATGCATGTCCGATGGGCGCACGCTCAAACAATCAATAAAAGCAGAGTTGAGATAACAGCGCCATCAGGCATTTTTATAAACAAAATCCTCAGAATTATCTGAGGATTTTTTGTTTATAGACGCATTGCAGCGTGTATATATGGCATACACGCTATTTTAGCCACGCAATGTTGCCGTTGATGATAAATATGCCACATATTAAGTTTGAAAATATCCAGCCGATACAAAATATTCACCGATATACTAACATACGTCGCTGTTATATCATCTGACACTGACGCAATATCATCTAACGCTGTTGTAATATCATCTGACGCTGTTGCAATATCATCTGACGCTGACGCAATGTCATCTGACGCTGTTGCAATCTCATCTGACGCCGACGTAATGTCATCTGACGCTGACGTAATGCCATCTAACACTGATGTTATGTCATCTGACGCTGACGTAATGTCATCTGACGCTATTGCAATGTCATCTGACGCTGATGCAATGTCATCTGACGCTGTTGCAATATCATCTGACACTAATGTTATATCATCTGACGCTGATGCAATATCAGATGACACTGATGTTATATTAGATTACAATGCCGTAGATTGTATAACATGATGCGATTTTATTGCACCATGTTATACTCAAACAAAAATGGCTTGCAAATAACAGTGGATTTTAGTTTTTAACTGTTCAGTTTTATTTATTAACAAGGGGATTAATCTCCTTATTGCTTTTATTCGCAAATCAATGCTGTTTGAGTATATATTCCACATCGCAAAATATTTTGAAAAAAAAATTGCAAATGATTTGGATGTTATAAATATATTCCATACATTTGCAGCGTAAAATTATATTGTATTACTAATCAATTAACAGAGTATGAACAAACGTCAAAACAATTACATGTATATGGCTAATACAGTAGTTGATACGTTCAATGTAAGGCAAGAAGTATGGATAAAAATTCCATTTATTGCTATCGTTCACGCGCGTATCACAATGCTGTGTACAGACATAAACAATGCTTCGAAAGAGCAGATTATTAACGACACAACAGGCTATACCGATGCCCGGGATAATTCGCGAAGCATTCTTGAAGATAAAATATTGATAATAAAGAGCCGGCTCAAAACCTACGCCATAATCGAAAACAACCCTGTAGTTTTAAAACAGGCTGACATATCGGAGTCGAAGCTCAACCGCATGTCGCTCAGCACCCTGCTCAGTACAGCTCGCAGCATTGCCGAACTTTGCATTACAAACGCCGACCAGCTGCAAACATTTATGATTACGGCAGCCGACGGCGAACAGCTGCTTGAACTTGCCAAACAAACATCGGAACTCAACGCCCACCGAAACACGGTATCGGGGCAACACACCGAAAACACATCACGTTTGGATGAACTCTTTGCCCGTCTTCGCAAAGACTTTAAGTTAATGGATACAATGGTAGATGGTTATATCGACAACGAAGAATTTTTAACCATTTACCATAATGTACGCCGCATACACGATGTGCGCGGACGCAGCAGTTCAAAATAATTAATGTGCGGTGCAGTGGCAAATATTATCCGCCACCGTGTGCTGCATAATAACATAAAACTTTAGGCGACCATGCAGGGGCAAATAATTATTTGCCCCTGCACATCGCAAAACCGGCAAAAACCGAACGCCATGTTTGCATTATGGAAAAAAGAAGTGTCAGCCTTTTTCACCTCACTTGCGGGCTATCTTATTGTGGGAGTGTTTGTACTTTCCACTTCACTGTTCCTTTGGATAATACCCGGCAACTTTAACATTCCTTACGGAGGATATGCAACGCTCGACCCGCTGTTTTGGCTTGCGCCATGGTTGTATCTATTTCTGATACCAGCCGTTACCATGCACCTTTTTGCCGAAGAAAAACGCTCCGGCACCCTCGAACTGCTCTACACAAAGCCAGTTACCGACTGGCAGATTGTTAACGCCAAATACCTTGCAGGGCTTACGCTTGCCATCATATCGCTGCTGCCAACGCTCATATTTTTTGCTTCGGTAAGTTATCTTGCACAGCCGGCAGGCAACGTCGATTTTGGCGCAACGTGGGGCTCATACGCCGGGCTGGCGCTGCTGGCAGCAGTTTACACCGCCGTTGGCGTGTTCACATCGTCCATTACAGGCAATCAAATTATAGCCTTTGTGCTGGCAGTAGTAATATGCTTCACGCTGTACAGCGGTTTTGGCGCAATAGCCGATATGCCCGCCATTCGCCCCATAGCAGGCGCCGTAGCCGCTCTGGGCATCGACTTTCATTACGCATCTGTCAGTCGCGGCGTAATCGATTCGCGCAATGCAGTTTACTTTGCCAGCATCATCGTTTTATTCCTTGCGCTTACGCGGATGGCGCTCGGAAGTCGGAAATGGTAGCAAAACCCTGTTTTTTTAATCATGCGCATGCAAATTTATTTTATATGAAACTGTTTCGCCCCTACTCAAAATAGCCGTAAACGGTAATTTACATAAGGGATAAAATCTGCAAAAATATGCACTATCCACGTCATCCACATTCCAACCGATAACAATTTATAACAAATATACCGACATAAATGAAAAACAAAACGCGAAACAGAGCCATCCTACACCTGCTTGTTTTACTTGCGGCAATTATTGTTATCAACATTATATCGGCGCATCGCTTTTTCAGGCTCGACCTCACTGCCGAAAAACGTTACACACTTGCGCCCGTTACCAAGCGTTTACTGAAAGGAATTGACGACGAAATATTTGTACGGGTATTCCTTACGGGCAACCTCAACGTTGGCTTCGAGCGCCTCTCAAAGGCAACGCTCGAAATGCTCGATGAGTTTCGATACGCCGGCGCCTTAATTCGTTACGAAACAGTTGACCCCGCCGACTATCCGGCAGAAGCCGACAGCCTTAAGGCAACAGGACTTGCGCCCGTTCCTGTATTTGAAGCCGCTGCCGACGGTCGCAAAACCCAAAGCATGGTATATCCCTACGCCACAGTTGCAATGCGTGGCTACGAAATCCCGGTCAATCTCCTCGAAAACATGCAGGGATTGTCGGGCGCCGAGAATCTGAACATTTCCGCCGAAGCCCTCGAATTTAAAATAACCGACGCCATCCGCAAACTGGCAACCGACAACGCGCCCGCTATTGCCTTTATCGAAGGTCATGGCGAACTCGACGAATGGGATGTGCTCGATGTTACCGACGCACTGTCGGCATACTATCGCGTTGACCGCGGCTCGCTTACCAACGACCCGTTTCTGCTCGACGCTTACCGCGCCGTCATCATCGCCAAGCCGCAACACACCTTCTCTACGCGCGACAAATTTATCCTCGACCAGTACATCATGCGCGGCGGCAGTGTGCTCTGGCTCATTGACGGCACAGGCGCGTCGTTAGACAGTCTGCGCAGCGCCGTTCATACCATAGGCTTGGCAACAGACGTTAATCTCGCCGACCAGCTGTTCCGTTACGGCGTGCGCATCAATCACACCCTGCTTCAGGACATGCAGTGCGCCCTCATTCAGGTAAACGCCGCGCCGGTGGGCAATTCGCCCCAGTTCGTTTCTGTCCCATGGCTCTTCAGCCCACTGCTCAGCACTGCCCTGAACCATCCGGCCACCCGCTATGTAAACGCAGTACGCAGCGAATTTGCAGGCAGCATCGACACCGTTGGCGAAATCCCTAACGTAACTCGCAACATACTTCTAAGCACAGGTCGTTACAGTCGCGAATTACCAACGCCCGTTTACATTTCGCTTTCGCAGATAAATGAGCAGCCCGTGCGCGAAGAGTTTCGCAAACAGTACATACCGGTTGCCATGTCGCTCGAAGGTGTTTTCAGGTCGGCATTTGCCAACCGCCCGGTTCCGCCCGGCGTAAGCATTGAGCCATCCAAGGTTCGCCTCCAAAGCGTTCCCGCAAAGATGATTGTAGTTGCCGATGGCGACATTATCCGCAACGAAGTGCGCCTCAAGCGCTCCGCATCGCCGCGCATACTCCCGCTCGGATACGACGAAGCAAGCGGCCAAACATTTGGCAATCGCCAATTCATCCTCAACGCCGTAAATTACCTTACCGACGACGAAGGTTGGATGTCATTGCGCGGCAGGAACTACCGTCTTCGCCTCTTAGACAAAGAAAAACTCGCCCGCGAACTGCCTTTTCTGAAAGTTGCCAACATTGTAATACCCCTTGCCCTGCTTGCAATAGCGGGCATTATCATCCCTTTGGTACGGATGCGGCGGTATGTAAGGAAAGATTAAAAAACGGCAAATTAATAAAGATTAACAGGCATTGGGTATTTTGCATTGTTATATCTACTATCTTGCACCGATTTTTCATGGTTGGATTTTTTAAGTGGGAGGGACAGATTCTTGCAATCTGTCCCTTTTTTTGTCTTCATATTACAGTGCAACACCTTGCCTGGCATCATTTAAATAATATTCCCCTTATACAAATCTGCTGCCTGCTCTTCTTTATATTCACTTTCGGCGTCTGTCGAAACAAGTTCGCCGTATATTTCCAAATCTTTTTGTGCGCCGGCAGTATCGCCCTTTGCGCCTCTTGCCAGCGAGCGCAGCTGATATGCCCGGGCAAAAAGTTCGTTGTGTTCAATAGCTTCGTTGAGCAAAGCAATGGCTTCGTCAACATTCGCGCTGTTCATCAACAGCTTTACGGCAAACAGGCAGGCATCCTCATTAAAAGGATTCATTTCGAGCGCGTAACGGTAATCGCCCAATGCAGCGCCGGTATTGTGCAGTTGTTCGTAAATTTTTCCGCGCAAAATATAAGCCGTTTCATCTTCGGCATTGAGTTCAACAACTTGCCCTGCATCGGCAAGCGCATTTTCGTATTGTTCCATCGTCAAATAAACTTCGGAACGCAGTCGGTAAGCATCAGCAAAATCATCCTTTAAAGCAATGGCTTGTGTAAGATGTTCGATGCTCATTTCGCGGTTACCCACCCCGTTTTCTGATTGTGCCAGTAAATAAAATGCAGCATGGCTTTCCGGATCCATCGCAATAATAGCATTACAGTCGGCTATTGCTTCGCGAAACCTGTTGAGCAGATGCAAAATATTAGCGCGTGTAATAAGCGTAATTATACGTTCTTCCTCGTGTTCCAACATCCGGTTGAGCGTATTCAGCGCCTTTTCAAAATCGCCCTGCATCATCATAGCGGCAGCCAAATGCTTCAGCGATTCAAAATCATCCTTAATCTTTAACGCTTCGGTAAAACATTTAACAGCATAAGCCGTTTGCCGCATATTGAGCGCACGCATCCCGTCGTGTTTCAAAATATCAAAATTCCGCAGCAGCGCTTTTTGCTGTTCATCAATATTGTCCTCGCCTTTGGAGGATCCGAACAGCGATGAAAAAAATCCCATAGTTTAACAGTTATTAGATATCATACAACTCATGTTACTCATGGCTTGAAAATTCAAAATTAAACCTTTTCAAGGCTACTCAAAACAATTACTGCATAACATAAGTTAGAATCTCCTAAAAATGAATTGAAAGTTACTTGTCAATCTATTTTTCAAAGAGGTTACTCATTGTTAGCAACAAAGATAAACGTTATTCTCTGCAAATTATTATTTCCCCGCAATAGAAACAATAACTTTTGAAGCCGCCATCAGTCCAAACATCGCCGGCATATAGCTTATTGTACCTGTTGTAGTTTTTTTGTTTCTTTCGTCATCAATAAACAGCACGCTTTCTTTATTCACAGGTTCGGAACTGAAAACAACATCGAAGCCGGTCTTTATATTAAATTTGTTCAAACGTTTGCGAATCATGCGGGCAAGTTTACACTGATACGACTCCGAAATATCAACAATCTCTATTTTCGACGGAAGCATTTTGCCGCCAGCGCCCATACTTGAAATAAGCGGATAGTTTTTTTGCAGAGTGTTTATAATCAAAAAAACCTTTGGCGACAGCGTGTCAATGGCGTCTATCACATAATCGAATCGAGTTTCCATCAGTTGCGGCATATCTTCGCCGGTCATAAATTTGTTTACAGAATGCAGTATCAAATTTGGGTTAATGTTCATCAGCCGGTTAGCCATCACTTCCACTTTCAATTTGCCTTCGGTCGATTCCAAAGCCAGCAACTGGCGGTTTCGGTTCGATGGTTTTATTGTGTCGCCATCAACAATGGTCAGTTCACCAACGCCTGCACGTACAAGCATCTCGGCCGCATAAGCGCCAACCCCCCCCAGCCCTGCAACCAAAACGTGCGATGCGTACAGGCGTTCAGTTTTTTCTTTTCCTAAAAGCAACTCGGTTCTGCTTTGCCACTCCATTATTTACAGGTATAAATTTTTAAAGTTATTCATTATCTCCGTTTTAAGACTCTGTTCGCCAATACCGCGCAACACACCGGCTCTTTTATAAATATCCCGAATAGAATATTCGCAGTCGTCGGTTTCTAAAAAAAACGTGCCTGCAGGAATCGCACAGAAAGCCGCAACAGCTTTTCCACTTGCGTTAAAGAGCGCTTTTCCAAACGACAGCATAAAACCTGCCGCCAGCAGGTGCAAAGCAAGCTGCGGATGCCCCGTAAATCCGTGTACAATCCACTTTTGTGCATGCTGCAACTGTTTCGATAAGTTGATGATTTCGTTAAAATATCCCACACAGTGAATCATCAGCGGTTTCTGCATTTTTTCGGACATCTCAACATGACTGATAAATATTTTCTCCTGAACTTGGTACGGAGCAGCAATATTTTTGTCGAAACCACATTCGCCTATAAAGCAGAGGTTTTTATCATCTGCTGTTTCATCCGTTAAACCGGTGTCGTTCTCCGATTCAATATCCCATGGATGCAGACCAATGCTGTAAAAGCCGTTGAATATCTCACTTTTGTCGAAACATTTAAGCCGATGGTTGAAAACAGACAGCGCTTCGCCGTTGTGCAATAATTTATGCGTATGAATATCAATATAATTCATGGCGCAAAGGTAGGATATTTATTGGAGATTTATTGATGAATGCGAATCAGAAGTTGATTTTGGGCTAAAGCCAGCGGCAATGAACCGACTTTCTCCACAGGAGAGAATCTTCATTGCCCCTCATCTTTATACTCAAACAGAATTGATTTGCGAATAAAAGCAACAAGGGGATTAATCCCCTTGTCAATAAATAACTCTGAACAGTTAAAAACTGGAATCCTCTGTTATTTGCAAACCATTTTTGTTTGAGTATAGCCGGCGGATGGAATAAAACTTATTATTATGGGGCTTTAGCTCAAAGCATGAAAACAGTTTCCTGCTACAGATTCACATTAGGGAACCTCTAAAAACTCAAAGTTCGAGGCTTGCGAGGCGATAAAAGCGCAGTTTACATGAACGTAAATGAGCATTTTATCGTCCGAAGCATAACGAAGAAATTCGAGTTTTTA